>NZ_JBFSRZ010000011.1:0-110162 GCF_041466065.1 Vibrio sp. 10N.239.312.C11 | reverse complement strand
TATTCATCAACGAGTGCCCACACAGATTGATAGGTTTAAATTGTTAAAGAGCTTCACTTGTTGAGCCTTCCTTTTAAGCAAGGAGCCTCTCGAAGTGGACGGCCATTCTAGCGTTTTAATTCTTAGTGTCAAACACTTATTGGGAATTAATTTCTACTTTTTAAAAGTAGGAGCGTTTAAACGCTTTAAGCTAGTTGCCTTACCAACATTCTTCGCTGAAGCCTTATGGCGTCTACCGTGTCAGTGAGGCGGCATTATAGAGATGCAGCTTTTATTGGCAAGCATTAAATGCGTTTTTTATTAAAAAAAGAGGTTAAGTGAAGACATTTCAACCAAGGGCTTATTTATACAACTTTCAACCCAAGTTTCGAACAAACTACCCACAACAACCTGTGGATAACTACTCGCCATTATCAAAAAAGTAAGATAAACGAGCCCTAGGGTTTAGATATTCTCTAACTTGCTCCGGTAACTTGCTTGGATTAACTGCATTGACAATTTTTATCTCTTTAGTAAATAGGTCAATGATCGGGGCTTGGGTTCTTGGAACGCTAGGATCATAGATCAGTACGTTCGGATAAAGCATATGTTTGGCATTAACCGAAATCACGATTCCAATTGATTCATTGGAAAGCTGCACGACAGTACCCGGCGGATAGACTCCCATAAACTTAACCAATAGACTCAAATTATCCTGACTATATAGATGTTTGCAGTTCTTATATAAGTGGGACAATGCCAAGTATGGGATCATTTGTTGAGATTGCGCTTTACCATGACAAAGATTATCGAATGCGTTAGCCACTGAAACTATTTTGGTAAGTTCATCTATCTCTTCTTCTTTTAAGCCTTCAGGATAACCAGAGCCATCATTCATTTCATGATGTTGAGCGATTACTTTTTTGGCACTTTCAGGAAAGTCATCAATTCCAGAGACAATATCAGCACCATATTTCGTATGAAGTTTTAGGTAATTCTCTTCCGGTGCTGTCAGCGTACTCTGCTTTCTAAGTATTGCAGCTGGTATTTTGATCTTTCCTACATCATGGAACAACGCAGCAAAAGAAAGCGCTTTCAATTGTTGAGTATTGTAGCCTTTAGCTTTACCTATCATTAACGCAACGACAGAGACATTTAATGTATGAAAGTAAATGTCTTCAAAGTCAGCTTTAGCATTCATAAGGTGTAAGGTAACGCTATCGTCACTTGCCAGTATTTCAACAATATCATCAACTAGACTTTTAACCTCTCCTACCGCATCTATAGGTCGGTTACGAATTTTTGTCATTACTGAACGCATTCGAGCAAGCGAGCGCTCGAACTCTTTCTCACAATGACTGACTCTACGACGGTAAGAGCTTAGGGTTTCGATACGTTCATGCTTATCTTTCCACATCCTTTCAGTTTCAAGGCTTATCTGGAGATCTGAATCGGCCCCTTTCTCTATCTTGTGATTAGAAGGTAAAGGTGCAGTATCGCTTTGACTTAGATTTATATAGACATGCTTAATCCCAAGATGCCGAATTATTTTCACTTGAGCGTCATCTTTTATTTTGAAGCTGTTGAATAAAAATGGGTGTTCATTCCATTTTAGGGGGAGTCGTATATGTAGGCCGGCCTGGATGCGATCTACAGTAATCTTTATGCTGCCCATATTTATATAATATTGATTAATAATCTATATTTATAATTCTAATAAAACCACGCGGGAATTTCACTATCCAATTTCACAGGTTCAACTTAAAGAATCACAATGCACCATCCAACGAATACCGAACTTATCTTCCACTTTACCAAATCTAGCGCCCCAAAACGTATCTGCGAGTGGCGTCATTATTCGCCCCCCTTGTTTAAGCTTCTCAAAAATTTTCTCTTGAGTTGCGGTATCCTCTGTAACCAAGGAAAGTGCCAGATTGTTCCCTTCAAGTTCTTTAGCTTTAACGCCATCAGACATCATGAGCTTCATACCAAATGCTTCGAACTCAGCGTGCATAACCCAACTAGGTTGTGCACCCTCTATTACCTGAGGAGCATCACTAAAGAGTTGCTTCGATAAAACAACACCACCAAAGCATTTATGATAAAAATCTAACGCTTCACTACAACGACCATCAAAAAACAAGTAAGGGGTTACTGTCAGCATATGTTTCTCCTCTATTAGTCCTTTAAACATAGACAATAGACGTGAGAATGACAGATAACATTCTGATTTAAGATAATTAATTTACTAAGGAATCGCATTACGAACGGAAACGGTAATATTTTGGAATGGCACAATAAGAACTGACTGATTGGACAGGCGTTCCTGCCGCTACTACGAAGGCAACGCTTTCTATTCTCCAGATATAACAAAGCCCCGACTTGAGTCGAGGCTTTGTTATTTAAATATGGTACCGGTAGGCGGACTTGAACCGCCACGCCCGAAGGCAACGGATTTTGAATCCCTTACATGACCTAGTAGCTAGTTGGAATTACTAGGAGCTAGTAAGATATAAAAGACCATAGGATGGGGGTTGTTGGATATGCATCAAATGCTTAGGTCACAGAATCAGCATAAGTAACATACCACCTCAACTTGGAACTCAAATCTTTTTATCGGTCCATGTAGGGTTAATTTCATTCCTCCGAAGCTATATCAATATCAAGTTACCTAGCACACACATTCTGGTAGTATCTTTTAATCCGATTTAAGTCACAGAGTAATTTGGTAAATGGTAGATACAACTATAGACAGATATGCACATGTAGAATGCCGAAAATCAGAAGGTGCACATTACACTCCAGGTTTCATGTCCGATTTCATGGCAGAGCAAATTTTGACACATTCTCACCCTATGAATTCTGTCAACATAGTTGATCCTGCTATCGGTGATGGAGAGTTACTTATTAGTTTGATCAATAAGTTGATAGACTCAGGCACTAATCATATAAACGCGTACGGTTTTGACACAAACGAACAGTCAATTAATATCACTAGAACACGATTAGAAAAACTATTCCCAAATGTTAACCTTCACTTAGAATCTAGAGATTTTCTAGAACTATGCCTAAAAAAAAGAGTAAATGATCCAAGCGTCGAGCACATTCCTCAATTTGATATGCTTATCGCAAACCCTCCTTACATTCGTACACAAGTACTTGGTGCTGATAAATCCCAGGATCTAAGCAAACAATTCGGACTAAAAGGAAAGCTTGATATCTACCAAGCATTCCTAGTCGGGATGAATGCTGTTTTACATAGAAACAGCGTCGCTAGTGTCATCGTATCAAATCGCTTCCTTACGACTAAAGGTACAGGTGAATTCCGAGATAAAATGTACTCACAATATCACTTCGAAGGAATGTGGGACTTTGGTGATACACGTATCTTTGAAGCAGCAGTACTACCAGCAGTAATGACACTAAGACCAACAACTAATAATGAAGTGAACTACTCAATACCATTTTCTTCTGTATATTTAACAGATAAAAAGCCTGAAAATGATGATGCTGTAACCCACCCCGTAAATGCACTTAATTTTTCAGGTATTGTTCGCTCTGCTTCTGGTAATAACTACATAGTTAAACATGGCCATATGATCTTTGATGATAAACCAAAAGATCTATGGAGACTTCAGGATGAAGATTCAGAGCGCTGGCTACAAGCAGTAGAAGCAAAAACTTGGTGCACATTTAGAGATGTTGGAAAGGTGCGAGTTGGCATCAAAACTACCGCTGACAAAATATTTATTAGAGATAATTGGTTAGACGATATCGGGTATGAACCAGAATTACTAAAACCACTAACTACCCATCATATCGGGGGACGTTTTAGAACTAACGGTAAAGAAAAAAAGTCCGTTTTATACACGCATACATCAGTAGCTGGAAAAAAGAAAGTAATCCCACTGGACGAAAACCCTTTATCAGAAAGATATTTAGAAGCTCATCGAGAGCAGCTTGCAGGCCGTAGTTATGTTACCAAAGCTAACCGAGCTTGGTATGAAATCTGGGTCCCACAAAACCCAGCACTCTGGGATGTGCCAAAAGTTGTATTTCGAGATATAACTGAAAAACCAATGTTTTGGATGGATGAAGGCACTGTAATAAATGGTGATTGCTATTGGATGATCATTGATAACCAAAATCTTCCTAAGAATATATTATGGTTAGTGCTTGCTGTAGCAAACTCAACATTTATAGAAACGTTTTACGACATTAAATTTCAAAATAAACTTTATTCAAATAAGCGACGATTTATAACGCAATATGTTGAAAAGTTTCCATTACCAGCCCCTGAAGACCCACGCTCAAAGCAACTGATTGAATTAAGTCAAGCTTGTGCTAACGAGAACGATGAACAAGTAAGACTAACAATTGAATCCCAAATCAATAACTTAGTCTGGGAAATATTTAACGTCCATCAATAACAGTAATATCTACGAGTCATCTATCTCACTAGTGAGATAGATGACTGCCTTAAACTAATTTACATTTAACTCGAAAAAGTTACGAGGCAACGGAATTTGCAGCTTCTTATTTAAACCTTTACCCTCAAACTTTCGAAAGCGAGTAAAAAAATCAGCCCCTGTTGTAAGAAATAGATTAGTAACAACAATTTTATTACCAATAATCTCAGCCTTGAACACAGCATATCTTACATCGCAATGCCTCACTGATTGCTCATTAATAGGTTCGATGTCTAAAACATTAGTGCTATCCGGACAGACTAAACCCAAATCAATCGTCGCTGAAGTTTGTAGCTTAACCTCTAAAAGCTGGTGTTTTACATCAGGAAATTGGCCATTATCACCAAAAGACCCATACCCTAACGATTCACAAACAAGCCTATGTAATTCATCCCCACGTATCCGCTCTTGCACAGCTCCAACATTATCAAATGACTGCCCTACAATATTTGAAAGCTTCACAAACAAAGCCTCAATAGAGTACAAGCTAGTAAACTCAGGAGTATCAATAGGACTGCAAAAACTGAGAGGTAAGTTCCGACTAGACACAAGTGAGCACATAGCATCAGTATCTGAAGAACTAATCAACTCATGAGTTCTTCTACCAACATCTAAGGTCGCTTGATATTTTTGTGTTAGCGTTCCAGTTGTATCTAACTTAGCTAAAGCTGCACCATTAACAACTTTAACATTCGTAATTTGATCAATTTCATCAAGTCGAAACAGTACATACCTCCTCTCTGAATCAAGTTCTTCGTTCCAAACTTGTAAGTTATTTGATTTTTGAACATAAAGATCAAATTTTTGCCCCAAAAAACGTGGGGTAGTTTTCGAATAACTTTTCGGAGGGAAGTATCCAAGACTTTGACAAACAAGATCTTTAGCTTTCTTTGAACGAGTCCTTAAAGGAAGCCCCTCAAATGAGTGACCTAAAACTTGATCAAGCAATAAAGCTTCTAACTCAGCCCCTGAATACCACAAGTCAGGATCATTCATTTCAATGTCATCATAAATACTCAACCCAGAGCGGTCGATATTTGATTTAATCTCATAGGCTCGACTTAACAAATTATCCATAAAACACCATTTTCAAACAAAAATTTAGTCAATATCACCTATGCACCAGATTAAATCAATAAGTATAAGCAATTAATAAATATGATTTTTATTATCCTTCAACTCCTATCAATTATCACTCTTCCCCCCTCCACACACCACCACATAAAAAACCATGAGCTTGGCCGAACTAAAAACTCACTACCATGCAGAATACGAGCAAACTGATTCAAAGCATTTAAGCCTTCAGACATAGGGTTTTACGACCCGCATTTATTCTTTACTAATCTGATTTGAGCATTCAAATAAATAACGGATTAGACGATACAACCCAAAACTCGAGGCACTGGCACTACCTCAAACAATTCTTGCGTAAAAACATATCTTTCGGTAACTAATACTTGTAGCATCGACGACTTGACTAACGAGATACAATATTTCTTTCGCCAAGAAAGAATAAAGGTTGAAGCTGTCCGTATGACAGGTAAGATGTTCAATCGATTTAAAAGTTTATACAACTCAATGTTTAGGCTAAATGTTGTGCAAAAGCCTATTTATTTGCATTAACGCCACTAACTTTGGGATGAATTTGTCCCTCAATGGAGAATGAAACCAACATGACTTACGCGCCTGTAACAGACGTACTTGGCGGCAAGCTAGCGGTAGACAGTGAAGTAACTGTTCGAGGCTGGATCCGTTCACGTCGTGATTCCAAAGCTGGAATCTCTTTCCTTGCCATTTATGACGGCTCTTGTTTCGACCCGATTCAGGCCGTGGTTCCTAATAATCTGAATAATTACGAAAACGAAGTATTAAAGCTAACGACTGGCTGCTCTGTTGAAGTAACGGGTAAGATTGTTGAGTCTCCTGCGAAAGGTCAAGACTTCGAACTAGCAGCAACTGACGTTAAAGTTGTAGGCTGGGTTGAAGACGCTGATACTTACCCAATGGCTAAGACACGTCACTCTATCGAATACCTTCGAGAAGTTGCTCACCTACGCCCACGTACAAACGTGATCGGCGCTGTAGCACGTGTACGTAACTGTCTATCTCAAGCGATTCACCGTTTCTATCACGATCAAGGTTTCTTCTGGACTTCGGCTCCACTTATCACAGCTTCTGATGCAGAAGGCGCAGGTGAAATGTTCCGAGTATCTACGCTAGACATGGACAACCTAGCTCGCACTGACGAAGGCAAAGTTGATTTCAACGAAGATTTCTTCGGTAAAGAGACATTCCTAACCGTGTCTGGCCAACTTAATGCTGAAGCTTACGCTTGTGCACTAAGCAAGGTTTATACGTTCGGTCCTACGTTCCGTGCTGAAAACTCAAACACAAGCCGCCACCTAGCTGAATTTTGGATGGTTGAGCCTGAAGTGGCGTTCGCAGACCTTGACGATGTAGCAAAGCTAGCTGAAAACATGCTTAAGTACGTTTTCGCTGCAGTTCTTGAAGAACGCCGCGACGACCTTGAGTTCTTCGCTTCTCGCATTGACAAAGAAACGATTACTCGCCTAGAGCAATTCGTTGACGCTGACTTCGCACAAGTTGACTACACTGACGCAATCCAAATCCTACTAGATTCTGGTAAGAAATTTGAGTTTGACGTTGAGTGGGGCATCGACATGTCTTCTGAGCATGAGCGTTACCTAGCTGAAGAGCACTTCAAAGCACCAGTTATCGTTAAGAACTACCCGAAAGACATCAAAGCTTTCTACATGCGCTTAAACGACGACGGTAAAACAGTTGCAGCAATGGACGTACTTGCACCAGGCATCGGTGAAATCATCGGTGGAGCACAACGTGAAGAACGTCTAGACATTCTAGACGAGCGTATGATTGCGATGGGTATCGACCCTGAGCACATGAGCTGGTACCGCGACCTACGTAAATACGGCACAGTGCCACACGCTGGTTTTGGTCTTGGTTTCGAGCGCCTAGTATCTTACGTAACAGGCATGGGCAACGTTCGTGACGTGATTCCATTCCCACGTACACCACGCTCTGCAAACTTCTAATTCGATACTTACTCGAATTTAAAGGTTAAGATTCGAGTCGGATGAGGCGTCACAACCTCACCCGGCTTACAAAACCGTGCGTACGAGCCTCGTTACCCACGAGCTGTTCATCCGCATCCAGTTTACCTTATCACCTAGCTTTTTCATTTAGCTCCAACATAGACTCAATCACCTCACGATAAACAACAGGCTTACCGAACGAGTTAACCCAACCTCGTTCTCGGTATCTAGGAGCCCATTCATTCAGAGTGACAAGCACCGAACCGTCAACACCCCAAACTTCGACACTATCCACACCACTATCTAACGCACTATCAGCACACTTAATCGCTGCATGAGCCAGCTCTAGGTACTTCAGCTTGGCAGTACACCAGTAGTCAGCGTAACGACCTCACACTTTCCATCAGAACCTGTAATGGTTGAATCGGCATTCTTACCACCGAAGTAGCAAGTTAGTACTAGCTTAGTTGCCTTAGCTGGTTTCACTTCTAAGCTGTCAGGGGTAATTACCAGTAATTGCATAGCAGTAGACTTCTTCTGATATGGGTTACGTTTTCCACGTTTAGGTTTGTTAAACTTTAATCGGCTATCACGTTCTTTAATCTTTTCAAGTAGATAAACCTCAGCTTCAGCATAAGTATTGAATTTACGATTATGACCACCCGGTTCATTGTCATAGATCTCTTTAGCTTCTTCAAAGTTAGTAACAACCGCAGCAAGCTTATTGTTCAATGCAGCATAATATTTAGTTTTAGACATAACGGGTCCTATATTTTTCAAGATCACCACGACGTTGTGGCATAGGAACTAGCTGGAAAGATTTGGAAAGAAATGAGGTTGTGTGATTGGTTATTGATGTATATCCCCAACGAACTAGATACACACACGCCATGAACCCTTGCTATACAAGGGCTCATGGCGTTTCATTATTTACGAAATATTTTCTAATTGACGCATAACTTCTTCATCGGAGGCATTAAACAACGGTACAGGGTCAAATTGAGGAAATTTACCCATCAGCAGCTTTGCTAGTTTCAACGTTGATGGAGTGAGGGGAACAGTACCTTCTACAAGCTTTGTACGACCAGCACCACGAACTAAGCTCGGCTTAATGTCATAACCTAGCTCTACAAGCCATTCAGACAGAGCTTTAGCGGTAATATCTTTCTTAGTGATACCAGATGCCTCATGACCATAAAATCGCACAAACAAGCGCGCCATTAACTCATCAGACTTTTCATCTTTCTTTAAACGAACTTCCCCCTTATCGTTAGCTTTATACATGCTCAAACGCTCCTGCCAATCGTACCAATCATCCATGGTCTTCAAACAACGACCACTCTTACGCCAAGCATCAAAGCGGATACGGGTATAACGCATCTCAAAAGCATTCTTAAACGGCTTAGTTTCAAAGCTAACTAATGGAACACCATCAACTTCGATAACTCGTGGGTTGATTGGTTCACGCTTCATATCAAATTCAAGGTTCAAACGTGATTGCTTCCGTTCCATCAGCATATCTTTACGTTCGGTACACATTGAACGGAGCGAAGTAAGGTGCGACGAATCAGTCATATGTTCAGGCGTTCGTTCTTTGTATAGATCCACCATGTACTGATTTTGATCCGTAACTTGTTTAGGCACCTGAACTCCACCTTTAGCAAGTACAGGTTCCCAACCCTCCATTGGAGCTACCGTATATTGAGCGCGTGTCTTCGCACAGATAAGTTGCTTAGCCTTATGCTTAACTTCCAATATCCCACCACCATTAGGCTCCATACGATGAAACAACTCACGAAAGCGCTGACAAATTGGTCCAGTTAAATCAAGGTCTTCAACACTTGTATTACCCAAAAATCCATCAGTCGTAATTGACAGAACCGTTTTATCATCTGGCACACTAGCTAACATTTCACTTAATAATGCGCGCGCCAAACCACATGTATACGACGCATAGAATGGGTTGGTCAATTTGGATGGAGGTTGAGGCTTACTGTATCCATCCTCCACTGAAAATGTTTGCTTTGGTTTTACGTTTTGGCTGAATTTACCGTACGTAGAATTTAACATCTCCTTAACAAGCTTTTCCTGAAATGAGCCTTTCTCATAGCTCTTTCGCTTTTCACGTCCCCACTTCATGTACTTCTCGAAGATCCGCACATCGTTTTTCCATGGAAATATGAAACCCTGCTTGATCTTAATTTTAGCGCCTTGGTTATAGGCGACTTCTAATTCATGTCCCGTACAGTGAGTCTCACCACGGAGTGGGAAAATTAGTGAGTCCTTATCACGAACAACAAGTGACGGATGGCGAGTAGAAGATGGAAACTCAAATTCAACCCAAGCCAGTGCCATTTTATCGCCAAAGAAATCTTCCACCTTGTTACTCATGTACATGTCTTCGTAAGAAATTTCGCGCAGACCATTCGTAATCGCTCCGTAGCACGAAGGAACGTCTAAATCTAGCCAAGTATCAACTGGTGTAACACCTGACCAGAACGCTTCATTACGACCACCGCTATAACATTCCGATGCGAACCACTCCATGGTCTTACGAGCTTGAGTAGGCTCTTCAATAGTGACTGTACGAACCTTGCCAGTTTCTTTCGACCATATTTCTCTCTTCTTCTCTTCAAAACCAAATAGCTTGCGATAACTTTTAGGGTCATCAAGCGAGTTAATGAATGTTTTGACCGCCATACCACCAATCGTATACGGCACTGACTTCAAACCTAGCTCTTTACAAAGGTCTGCTGTAGCCTTGAAATGGAGGGCTGATATCAAACTATCGGTCAGTCCATACGCTTCGAACCCAGCTTTATCACCAGCAAGGTATTCATCCATACATTCAATGCTGTATGGCTCTGGTATTTCCAGTTTAGGTACACCCACTATATTTCCGACAGCCGATAAAGACTGAGCGCTAGCTGGAGCAAGTAGCATTGTGTCAAAAAATGACATATGTAAGGTGTGATAGTTGCGGTTCTTATCTTTAATCTGAACAGGCTCTTTATCTATACGACGAGTCATGACCTTACTCAAATCCAACTCATACGCATCCCCCAAACTCGCTACAGTTTTTCGGATACCCTTAATATGTGTTTTTACTTGGTCAAAAGCCTGATTGAAGTTAAATAGGTCAGCTTTCATGAAATGAGCTGTCACAATGATATCGGTAGGCCAACGCTCAAGCACTCCATCTTCAATAGCCTTTTCAATAACACGCGCGAAGCAGTAATCCATCGATAAGCGACTAGATTTTTTAGCTGAGTCTGGATACAACACCAACTTAGATACTTTACCATTGTGTAAAGTGACAAATTGATAGCTTAAAACTCGGTTGTACTTGCCACACTTCGACAACACATACTCAGTATCGAATGAGATAATCGGACGGTCGAAGAAATTAGTGCGTGCCTTATAGCGCTTCTTCTTCTTCGAACTTTCATACTCATTAATGTTTTCAACGAGCGGTTTAGTCTCTACCGAAATACTACCAAGTGTTTCATCTACATGATCATCGTTACTCGCATTGCCCCAAGCTTCAACCAAACTTTCATCGACCTCGATACCATCAAATGATTCTTCTATTTCAACACCACTATCTTCAGCCCAGTAATTCATATTTTCTTCCATTTTATCCTCCTCTTAGATCAAAAAATGGCTCCAAAGAGCCATAGTGTTAAATCGAAATCAGATTACTGAGCCTTGTAAGCAGACCATTCAATAGCAGGGAACTTCTCACCTTCACCGACACTAACCAGAGCATCCAAAATCACTTCGGTCAATCCATCTAGATCAGAGAAAGTCTTAGCATCAAGAACACATAGAGGACGGTCATTCAAACCAACTATCACAAGATTGCTCGTCTTCGGCGATACGAATACATTTGAGATAACACGGGTATCAATGAATCCACCGTTATCTAACACCAATCCATACTTGTCATGCGGTTTAATTGCTTTCTTCACACGTTCAAACAATTCGGGCGCTTTCTCGCTTTGGTCAAAAGCTACCTTTTGGCATTTATCATCCAGTAGCAAAGTAAAGTCACCGTTATGAGTCAAACTCGTTGCAGTACTCGCATTTACTACAGAGTTACCGTTACGGATGAATAGTGGTTGAGTTGAAGTCGTCATAATAAAATCTCCATCGATTTATGTTTTATTTAAGTTTGTGTACCAATCAAGCCAATCTCGACTGGCAAAAGTAATAGCTGGAAAGAATTGGAAAATTTCGTGGTTTATGCCGTTTCCAATAAAGCTTTTTCCCATTTTTCAATTTCACTAACTAAAAACCGGACACTGCGGCCAATGCGCAATACCTTGGGTAAACTGTCAGGCTTTCGAGTCACATTCGTTCTCACCGTGGCAGGGTTAAGGCTGTATGCCTCTGCAAACTCTTCTACTGTTAATGCATTTTTCATCGTGTTCTCCTTAGCTGAATTTAAAATTAGGTAGCATTGCCTCAACAGTCTGCTGAGAGGCTTGCGCTAGATGGTTGTTTTGGTAGTAGGCGTAACGCTCAGTAACACTCACATTGGAATGACCAAGACTTTGCTGAACGAGTCGAATGTCGTTCGTTACATGCAACATTTGAGTCGCTTGAGTTCTACGAAGATCGTGGATAGTAAAAGGCGCTTCCAGACAACCATCTTGCTTCATGGCTTGTTGAATGCGTTCCATACAAGCTCGTGGGTATGCAATATGCTCACCTTGGTTCTTTAACGAGGGGAACACCCAATCATTAAAAGAAACCTTGAGGCACTTTCGGACAAGACGTTGTGCAGGCTCAGAAAAGTAAATTCGCTGCGATTTACCGGATTTAGTCATAGGTAATAAAGCAGATGATAAGTCATCAGCTAACATGGAACGCGTAAGGCTCATCACGTTACCAACACGCATACCTGTAAGCAGGCTAAGCATCAAAGCATAGGCATGAATGAAGTTAGGTTCAGCGCAAGCATGACGACAAAAGCTTTCCATCTCTTTAGAGGACAACACTCGGTCTTTCTGGTTATTCTCCACCAGCTTTTTTATACCCTTTACAGGGCTCTTATCAATGATGTCGTGCTCGACCGCCATAGAGAAAAGCTTGGACACAAAGGCGTGATAACGATTTAAGGTTGAATTCGACAATCCCGTTAAAGAGTTAAGAAACCTCTCCACATCACGACGAGTCACATCAGCGATACGCTTGTTACCCAAGACAGCCATTACGCGCTTAGAGCGAGATACAAACGTTTTATGATCACGGTGGTGACGTCGACTGAAAGGCACAAGTACTTCATCAAAAAACTGCTGAACAGTCAGGCGCGATCCCTTGCGGTAAGCACCAGACTGAACATCAGCAATAAACTGGTAAGCCAACTTCTCAAGGTCAGCAAACTTCATTTCAGGGTAAGTACCAAATGACTCGTAGTAACGTTGCCCTTTCCAACCAAAGCGAACGATCCAGCGCTTACTCGAAGCTGTTACCAATAAACGTAAGCGAGAGTTCTTAGCCCATCGATACTCAACACCTTGATCCCCCTTAGCAGGACGAGGCAAGGTGTTGAGTACCTTTTGGGTCATTTCTATAGATGTACTGCTCATCTAATCCATCCAAATATCAGCTTTCTATCGCTTCTTTTACAGACAACGATAAGTTAATAGTCAAAGCAATTAATTAGATTGAATTAGGGATACCTACATCACTTCCATTAACAGGAAGAAAGGCATAGAACTCCCTAACCAAATTGCTTTATCGGTTATCGGATATGTAATGACTGGAAATAAAGGGATGCCCTATAGGGACTGATGCTCAGGGATGAGACTGATGTAGAAAAAGACTGGTATGTAATAGTGCGCACGTAGGCCACGGTCTGCTAAACCAATATTAAAGCGATGTGTATCCTCAACTAGAACTTTAAACCTAACTGTTCATCAACAGCTTATTTATTTACATGCTTAAAAGCTTGCTCAACAACTTCTAACACACGTTTGTAGCCCCACTGTGTACACTTCTTACCATGTTTGTCATAGGTACTATTCAAGCGGTGTTCAATGCTATTTTTCAAGTATTCACGATCGCCCAAATCATACTCAGCAGCATCAATTACCTCTGCTGTTATGTTGGTAAAGTAGCTAGCATTACCCGTAAGACGCTTTGGGGTTGTCGCCAAGGTAAAAGCTTTTACGTCAGCTTGTAGATTCATCAGATTAGTATCATTTTGAATATTCATGTTAAGTATCCCTATTGCTATTTAAAGACAGTTTTCATCAAGAAAACTCGTTACTACACTCGGTAGATGCAAATCATAATACGTACTACCAACTCCTTATCAAGCCTTATTTTTCAACACAAAAACCACACTCAACTCACTGTAAATGTGATAAAAAAAGAGCATTTATAGCCAACATTTTCTTCACAAAGTTTTACGCCTTGAAGAAGCCACAAAATCCCTAGATTCATTTTTTTGTTTAACATGAACCATGATTTCACAACTATCCACATATAACAAAATTGAATATAAAGACAAATTATCACTCAAAATAAATCTAAAACCTTCTTGCAATCTGAACAAAGAAACCTCGAATAGCTCCTCATTTTTTGTTTCTTTAGAATAAATAAAACTTGATGATAATCATCGTGTGATTAGTGATTTATGATCATCCCCAACAGACTAATGACACACTAAGCTGCACCCCTTAAAGCACAAAGGGAAATCACTTTCCATTGGTTACGATCAAAAAAAAGTAGAGGAGAAACCACCTCTACTTTTTTTTCATTAGAGAACGTCTAGCTCATCCAGAACACCACCAATGACAGCACCAGTGACAAACCCCACAGCTCCCGCAAGAACGATAAATTGAGGGCAAACACGAGATGCAGCAATAGAACTATACTGTGCCCCTTTTAATCCCATTGAAACGCTAGGCTTAAACCAACGCTGCTGAGAGTTAGAATGAAAATGTGTTTTCGCCATAATGTTTTTCCTTTCCTCTAGAAATCGAAAAGGGCGATACCTCTCGATATCGCCCTTGGATAATTACGATTACTACCTAATGAGAGTGACCGCACACCTGACAGCTACCATCATCATATGCACGCTCACCACATGCAGGACAGGTTGTAACTAATGTTGTTATTGATTTAATCGCCATGTAAAGGCTCCTTCTTTTTGGTTGATTGAGTGTTGCGGAGCTCATTGATACCTCAGCCTAGAGAGTTCCAATTTCGAAACTGAGATATCGAGAGCCAAGCTCCGCAACAAAACTTATTGTGCTTTACCTTTCGGGGTATCTGAGCCGCATTGAGTCACATCAGTAACATGACCATTCATTGTTCCGCAGACATCGGCTTTCCACTGCACAATGACACCGTAAGACGATGTGTTCTGAATTCCTGCTTTACCATTCCATTGTGGCTCTAGTAGCTCTTTCATTTTCGAGATATCGCCCGGATTACCACCGAACGTGCCACCTGCAAATACTGAAGATGCGAATAGCGAAGTTAGACCTAGCAGGACAATTGATTTTTTCATTTTTGTTTTCCTTAAATACGCAATGACGCCGCTTATAAGAGACGGCGTTAACGTGATTGATGATCAGTTTAAAGAGGGTGAACGACAGGGTGTGTCGCTCAGATGTAGAAATATTGAAATGATTGATGAATGCCTTGTAAGACATACCTTGAGGTAACTAATGAAAGCTATAGCAATATCAGTAACCTTATGAAAATCCGCTAGAAATAATCAGGTTCTTTCTCAGTGCGACACCACCTGACGAGCGACCTATCTACAATGCGTAGAATGAAAGAGCATGACAAACTAGCGAAACGACTTGGCATCATCCTGACCCGTTTAAATACAGGTGAGAAATTGCATCTAGAAGATTTAAGTCGTGAATTTGGAGTTGCAAGAAGGACGTTAAATCGTGACTTCAATGAACGGTTAAACTACTTACCGATACAACGTGACGGTGCTTGTTACTCGTTAGACCCTAAGTTTTTAGGCAGACAGACCAATAATGAGCTATCTCTCCTGCTGTTAAACATGGGGTTCGATACTTTGTTTTCGGGTAAGCACTATCTAAGCAATGGCGTATTGAACAACAAAACCACCCCACCCTTTCTCTTCAAGAACCCACAAGTCGAGGACATTAGTGAATGTGCTTCGGTGTTCGAGAAGCTTATCGAATCGATACAACGACGAAACGTGATTAGCTTTAGCCATGAAGGGAAAACCTACGACGAGTTCCACAGCTACAAACTGTTGAATGAACGTGGATGGTGGTTCATTGTCGGAACACACAGAAACCGCCTAGAGTCTCTCAGAGTGGCGAAGATTCGTGAATTAGTGCGTTACGAGGATAAATACTCTCCTAACCCTAGCATTGAACAGAAGCTGACTGGTTGTGGATATGAAGATGAACTATTCAATCCCGTTGAAGTTCTTATACAGATGAGCGCTAAAGGCGTAGAAGCTTTCTTAAATGAAGGTAATGCAGATGACTTCCGAGTATTGAAAGAGCTAGATTCCGGTGATGTGTTAATTAGTCACCAAACCAAGAACATACCAGAGTTACTACGCCAACTTAAAACGTGGCTACCACATGCAGAGGTGCTCTCACCTGACTGGATACGTTACTTGTTGAAGCAAGAGCTCCAAGCGTATCTGGATTCAACCAAGTAGAAGGCACTGAGCGAATTGAAGTACGTCGTTGGGTTTGTTGATGCTTTGTTGAAATGAAATGCAACCACCAAGACATAATGTCGTTTCGGTTCTCTGTTGTAGTCGCCCCGTGTCATAAAGAAACCACTATGCAGAGGTTTGTAAGCTTTGGATGCTAGATATAGGAACTGGGGTATTTTACGAAACTTCGAACCGATACCAGTTAAGGGAAGACTCAAAACGATGCTGTTTTTCGGTGAACGGTGACTAACTAATAAATAACTGCGCTTTGAGCAGGTTATTATATAGGGGAATTACTATGAGAACTGATGCTAGAACTCTGCTTAAAACCACTGAATCCAGTCCATATCTGTTTATCGTCGATATCACCAATGTCGCTGTGGTGGTTACCATGAGCCAGATAACTTGGTTGTTTTAGCGAGAGTGGTTTTAATGGATTAAACTTGTCATTGAGCTTATAAATTGCAAGTTTCCATTCCAATCAATGCTTATCTCGATGTCGTGGTAAAACGCCCGTTCTGACCTTGTTTCTCATATCAAAAGTGAAAAAATGGCCAAGTTGTCATACCTAGATGTAAATATTCACTCCTATTACTTCGACATAGCAATAGGAAACTATCTGACAATAAGACTCAAAAGAACATTGCCATGCAGTAATAAATATCTACAAAACAAATTATAACCCTTGAAAATCAGTAGATTAGCACCCATTACAATAGCTTACTAAATTAATAAGTTAGGAAATGACAATAATGACTCAATTCAACAAAGAAGATTGGCTATTAAATGGTTGTACTAGTGAAAAGCTAGCTAAATGCAACGCAGCAGCACATGCTCATGAGGCAATTATGGGAATGTGTACAATGTCAGTCGACGCTGACCACTATACGATTGAAGCTGGAGCTGAGTTCCTATCGAATGTTGAGGGTCAGGAAGTTCTACACTTGGAGTTCAAAGCGTATAGTGATTTTGAAGACTCTCGCTCTATCGCCCTGATTTATGAGAAAGAAGATCTTGTAATGTACTGCTCAGAGTTTTCATTTGGTGATGATGAAGAAGCTTACTTCGAACCTGTACAACCTATGACAATTCAAGGTTTTTTCAAGTACTTGAACTCACTACCAAACATTAAGAGTTACGCTCTTCCATCAAGCCTTGACAGTAAAGAGCAACAAGCTCAACAAGCCCTGATTGAACTAGCAGGCTAAACCTAAACACTCACTCCCATTGCTTTCAGATAGCAATGGGAGTCTTTAATGACAAAACACCAGTTTAAGTTAACCAAACTCGTTAAAATCGAGTCTCCCTTCTTTGGTGTTTCCACCGTCCATTGCAGTCCTGCAACTTAATCCTCTCTGAATCCCAACGGCAACGTTTAAGTAATCCGTTGTAGAACGTTACCCAAATGAAAAAGGCTTCCCATCACACCATGAGTTACATGGAGCAATAGGAAGCCTTAGTGTCACTAGGAAGTGAGAGGCGGATTTTATGGTGCATACATGGTGCTTTCAACTTGATTCGTTAGTGATGGGCTAATCCACCGTGACTTTTATCTCATCAAAGCAGTCCATTCCGATGTAGCCTAGAAAGTTGGTTTCCCACATCGAATAGAACTCAGCGACACTGGATTCAGTAATGGGAACCTCGCCCATGTATCGGATGTAAGCCACACCATGACCAAAATCAAAGTCGATTTCTTTCTCAAGTTCAGGCATCAATCCACAGTAGCTAAAATCAGTGATGTAATCGAAAACCCATTGGTCACCAAGCCTACTAATATAAATCTCAATAGGGTGATATCCACCGTTCTCAGAGCTATAGCTTGTATCTCGGAAGTTAATCACGACCGATTGGATCATGGGTGTCCATTTACCTGATTCGTTGATCACTCGGTTTAAAGTATCCTGAAGATCGACACTTACTGGCAGCAGTAAGCGCTCAACGTCAAAAGTTAAGTTCATAATAAATTCTCTTTTAATTTGTTAGGGATGCACTCGTGTGTAGTGCGCGGTATGAAAATTGGGAAGAGGTTTAGTCAGTAAGGATTGATGTGCTTTTAGGGTTATTTAGCTTCGGTTTCACCCTCTACGAACGACAGGAGTTCGTCTCGACGCTGCTTGTAGTCCTCTGAGAGTACGTGGAGGAAGACTGATTTCTCTGACGGCAGGATAAGCAATAACCCACGCAGTGCCGCTGCCATAAATCCAGCATTATTAGCAGACCCACCTTTGAACACAGATTTAAGTACAGTGCTTTTAAACGGCTTGTCGTCTTGCTCATTTAACACAGCTACAATATCTTCAAAGGCTACCCACTCTTTACTATGAAGACCGCCACCTTCATTACCCGAAAGCCTAAGGAATAGAGTATTTAGATCATCATGTACCGAAAGCTCATAGAACACATGATTCTGAGTTTTCGGTGATAACTTTTTCGCTTTACCATCAAGCACGACATTAGTGAAATGGTCTACTGGATTGTCGTCAGTAACCGTGACTTGTTCATTACCCTCTAATACTTCAGGTTGAACGACTTCTTCTTTTTGATTGGCTTTACGTGCCATGAGACACCTCCATTACTATTAGTGACTATTAAGACTAAATTCGAGATTAAGATTCAGCTTGTTTAGCAAGCTTGAGGACTGGGAACGTTGGACTGTTCATTGGAGCGCAGCAATACACCCCACTACCAGCCGTAGTAACAATGGCAACAGCAAGTAGCCAAGGGCATTCATCGTCGTTTAGTAACAAGACCCATTCAGGGTAGTTACTTAAAAATCGCAAGTAGTACTGATCTTCTTCAGATTCTTTACTCAAGGTTTCATCGGTATCATCAGCTTCAATCAAATACAAAGTAGTGCCAACCTCATCCCAGAACGCTTTCGTGCTTTCTTCATTACCGAATGGCTCTATCAAGTGTTCTAGCAACTTTGCTTTCACTGCATCAGACATTGGTAGTGATTGAATGTCTTCAAACTTGTTTACTGTTTTCATCATGAATTTCCTAATAACTAACGAAAACCATCTTTCCACTCTCTATCGAGACGTGTCAGATGATTTTCCTTCTAATAATGAAAAAGCCCCTGTTTAGCTCATCGCTAAACAGGGGCTTTTCAAATGTCATTTCTAAATTAATTGGGTAAACCTAACTTCTTCATTCCCAACGTATCTCTGGCTTCGCAGTCACCATATCCGACAAACGAGAACCAATTTCTCGCCGACGCCCTACAGTCAATTTCGAGTAGCGTCTTGTGGATGAAAGGTCAGCGTGATTCAACTGCTTGGCTATGTCGTGTAACGAGACTCCTTGACTAGCTAATAAACTCCCAACCGTATGACGAGCACTGTGTAGGGTCAGATTCGCTTTATCTCCGGGTATGTCGGGCAGTCCCATCTTAGCTTTGATAGCCTTGAAAGCATGTCTAGGTTGCCCTACGGGTTTACCCCTTTTACGTCCAGGAAAGAGATAAGGGTTATTCGCCACATGAGGCACCGACCTCAAAATATCAAGCATGTAATCACTCAAGTAAATAACATGGCTACTACCGTTTTTCGTATGCGGAATAGTGAGAGTTTTTTCCTCCCATGAGATGTCACTTCGCAAGCGGAGTCGAAGCTCCTTATCGCGTAACCCAGTCAAAAACAGAATAATTAGATATGCCCCAATACTTTTATCTTCATGATTGAGAGCGTGACCTATGAATTCCTTTAACTGAGCCTCGGTAAAGTAACCAGTGCGGACGTTGTCTTCTTTCAACAAGCTGACCTTATCAGCAACCAACGGCGCGTCCATCAACTTGTAAGCCTGACGGTTCACCGTTTTCAACAGCGCTAATACACGATTAATCGTAGCTACAGCATAAGGTTTCCCTGTTGTCTCGCTTATAGCTCCCTGCATTTCCATTTGGATCTTAACGATATGTGCCGCCGATAATTCATTAATGGGAACATGAAATATCGACTTAGCATGACGGAACCTCGCTTGATCATCTTTCCAACTTCGTTTTTGCTTAGCCAGTGGTAAATAGACTTCATTAAAGAACCGTTCAAGGGTCATAGAAGAATCAGTTTTTTCAGTATCACGCTCGATCTTCGGATCAATACCCTCAAGAATTTGCTGCCGATATTCTTTCGCTTTCTTGCGCAAGGTGATTAGGTCAGTGTCATTGAGCCGCCCTAGACCGATCGACGCCTTACGACCAGTTACAGGGCTAGTAAACCTAAATATGAACCTGACAGATCCCTTTCCTTTGCCCACCAGACATCTAACGCCCACGGGCAAGCCGCTATCTTTCATAGCAGATAGATTAACTTCGTAATCGGTGGATTTAGCGTTGGCAGGATTGGGCTTGAGATTGTTGAGGAAAGTGGTGGTGAGTCGTTGTGATTTGCTCATTCAAACCTCCATTAACTAGATATTCAATTAGTTAATATGTGTTTGAATAGTTGTTTGTTACAGCGACGCGATATGGTTAGAGAAACCACAAAAGTTACCCAAAACTTCCGCAAAATCAAATCAAAGACAAGCAATAAAAGTAAATCATAAAGACTTACTTATGTGAAGTTTACGCAGACATACACTTAAACACCAAAACTCGCCTCTCATGTAAAAAATCTCTCAAAAGTAACGAATAGCAAGGTATACCTCTATCCAAAACACCTTCAAAACACCAAAAATTTCTCTACCAATTCCTCACAAAGAAAAAATAAAACTTAAAATTCAACCATTTAAAAATTAACACTTACGTAAATTTTCCTTTCCATCAACCCTAACATGCACTTATAGTCACTTCAAACTTAACCCAAACAGAGGTACCTATGTCAGAATCAATAACCCACAATCAAAAGCTTGATAAGGACTGCGCAAAAAGCATTGTCGAGCAACTTGAATCGTTAAATATAGCCCCATCAGAAATCGCTCGCAGATGTGGCGTAAAACAGTCCAGAATCAACGGATGGAAAGACGGTCAGAAAGCTAGCAATGAATACCTTCAAAAACTAAGAGCATTGTTAAACCTCCGCTTACCGAACCATAAAGCAGAAACATTCCAAGTTTCAAAATGCGTCCGTTTAGCTTTATCTAAAGAAGACCTAGACCTATTTCTGGTAAAGCAAATGAAAGCCTTTATAGGAGAGCTCAAGTCACTTCCTTTCGAATTGCGTGAGAAGTTCGATAGTGCTGATTCATTAGAGTCATTAAATGAGGTTATCGCGGCTCAGTATCACTTGTATGTATGCCAAGAGGTTGACTCAAACCTAAAGAGAACTATGAACCCATTTTATGACAACCCTAACGTAAGAAACCCAGAGCATTACATCAATCTAACATTTACAAACCGAAAACCGCTACGCGTACTGCCATCAAGCGACCAAGGCACTATGCAATCTACACTAGGAAAATTAAAAAAAGCGATCCAAGAAACCGAAGGACAAATAGATCAGAAGAGCCAAAGTGAGCTTAAAAATAAAGAGTATTTTAAAAGTACTATCGAATACGCAATTTCAACTAACTTAAAGAGAAACTTAAGATTCGACCACGACCAAAATGAAAGTTATGAAAACGTGAAAAGAGAACTTCTCAGTAGTGTAGAAAAAGCCATACAAGACTTTAGCTACACTAGCTCGTACTTTTCTCATCCACTTGCAGAATTAGTTCGTAGTATGGAATCAGTTGCAAAATTAATAGGTCATAGTGAACTTGGTGATAAATATGATGTGCTCTTTCAAGAGGAACAACCACGTTATTACCCGGAATCTATTGAAAAACCGGACGGTTTCATCGAATTCGACGATATCGAATTCGCAATTGATTCCGCTAAAAAACTTCAAAGCACCTTTGAAAAATTTATAGAGGAACAGCAAGCTCGCTACTCAGAACTCTTTAACTTTAAGGAGAAAGAACTAGGACTATGTTCCAAGCTAGATAGCGATAAAGTATTCCACCAAAAAGCTTGTGAAGCTCTCACATCAGGTAAAGAGCTTGAGGTTCTAGATCCTCGCCTGAATGACCTATCTGTTATTGCCGATAGCATTTTGAAATCAGGCCAGCTAAAAATTGCTTTGGACGGAAATAAACATGAGTTAGAACTATTAAACGGACTCAAAGACATGTTGACTGTACAAGCACCCGAACCAGTCATTCATACAGTTCAAATTGGTGGTAAATTGGCTTTCTCTACAGAAGGAGAAAACCAAGGGAAGACTTTAATATATTCTTTAGACAACAATGACCTAATTCTTCTTCAAGAAGCTAGCATCTGCGACCAAAAAATCTTAACAATACAGCCAAAACTAGCAGCAGAAGAACTACTAGATCATATCGATATCAGTCTCAGAGAGTCAGTTAAGCAATCACTGCTAGAACGCGGCTACATGTTTAGTGATGTCGAGGTTTTGGGGTAACTGACACGAAAAAACCTCTTATAGAAAAAGAGGTTTTCTAAGGGCTTAGTGTCTGATTTTCGTCAGCAGAACCACCAACATATTAATAATAACCAGTACAACAGCGGCCTACGGCAAGCTGTTGTACTGGTTATTATATATTTAATATCAATATCCTATCCGAAGCCTAGCTCTCAATTCATCCCACCACATTCACGCAATCAACTATCCACCGATACCACCACCTCAATTAAAGTCCATATCTCACATAGCAACCGTATCAGTAATATAGATTGATTCCCCCTGCAACAACTGAGTCAGTTATCTCACCCACTTCCCCACAGAAACACCCCTGACAATCTCTCAGTGAGCTTACAGCAGTGATATTCACCCATTTAAAGTTAGTAATAACGATACTGAATCATCGCATTAGAATCGTTTCTGGTGGCTGTAGTGAAATTCGTTGATAGGTTTCTAAAGAGAATATCGAGACATTTACATGTAAAAATACATGGCTAACAAGATACCCACTTTTTCTTCGACTGAGGGGAACGCTTGATCTGTTTGTTTTTCGATAGTTCAGTAATTGCTTTGCTAAAATCCGATTGCGACAACCCTACTTTCTTCTGGAAATTAGGGTTGAGAGATTGAGGGGAAGTCAGTGCATTAAGCACTCTTTCTTCAGGTGTGAGTTTCTTTGGCTTTTTAGGCTTAGATTCAATGAGAGATACAACGGTCTGCTCCCTCGTTCGAATACTCTGACAGCTAGCTCCAAGCACATCACACTGAAACTCAAAAGCTGTTATCAAGCTCTCATCGTTACTATATAGCTCAAAATGTGTTGAACCTAGTTGCTTCTTATCCAGAGCCAGTAGCACTCTCGATAGGTAAGCAATAATGTAGAAGTCGGCTTGATTCGGTCCTGTAGGGTAATCACCCAAGAAGTGGTATAACGATTTTTGGCAAACCAACTTAACAGCATCTGATTTCGAAAATACAAATACCTTATCGACAATCGCAGCGTTGATCTTCTCAAGCTCCTTTAAACCTACATTTTCCGCATCAACAAATATCGCTTTCATTCAAATCAATTCCATTCACTTAAAGCCAGTTAAATATAATGCATATCATTACGACAAATGCAACTGCGCACTTATTTCGTGTGATTGATTACTAATGTATATCCCCAGCGCGCTAGTCACACACAACCCAACAACACCCATGATAAAAGGCTTAACAACAAACCCATTAAAACGATCTTTTCGCAACCAAAAACCATATTAAAAATTCATAGCACCGTAAAGTCACCATGGTCGTACCATGGTTCTCAGACTCTAGAGCCTTTGGTAATACTGGCTTTCAAGATTACAAGATTTAGCAGTTGCTGGATTTACTAGGATTCCCTTGAGCACAGAATCGACATGTGATGAACCATAGATGCACCATGGAAGAAAATTCAAGGCTGATAAAGTGAGTCTATTGAGGGAAAAAAGTGTAGATAACAGAAAAGGAAAACTGAGCTAAGCTTTTGATTAGCCTAGATACAACAAAGCCCCGACTTTCGTCGAGGCTTTGTCATTTAAATATGGTACCGGTAGGCGGACTTGAACCGCCACGCCCGAAGGCAACGGATTTTGAATCCGTCGTGTATACCAATTTCACCATACCGGCATTATCTTGGGGCATTGCCCTGTCGATGTTTGGCATTATACGTATGCGAACTGATGTGGCAAGTATAAAAACTTGAATTCATGTGTGTTTGCCGATAATTTCGCCACTAAGTCATAAGCTGTGCGTCATGTCTCTTTTCAGGCCAAGCCTTAAACTATATTCTGACGCCTCAATTTTTAAAGAAGTAATAACACCATGACATCAACAAACACTCTGCCACCAGCTGGGGTAATGCGCCGATTTGGTGCCTTGTTCTATGACGCTCTTATCGTAATCGCTATTGAAATGATGGCTGCCGGCATCATTGTTGCTCTACTGCACGCGCTCATGGCTCTTGGTATTTTTAACCATAGCGGCTATGCCGATGTCAGTGACTTCTTGACTAATCATCCGATTTGGAGCCCTGCGTATACTTTTTACTTAGTCGTCGTTTGGGTTTACTTCTTTGTCTTCTTCTGGACCAGAGCAGGTCAAACTCTGGGGATGAGAGCTTGGAAGCTACGAGTTCAAAACAAAGATGGCTCTGCGATCACAATAACTCAAGCGCTAATACGTTTAGGTACATCGGGGTTTGGACTTGCAAACTTATGTGTTCCATTCGATCCTCAGAAACGTGGCTTTCACGATATCTGGGCAAAGACCGAAGTCGTTGTGTTGCCAAAAGCACAATAACGCTATTAAGCGAACTTAAAGCAAGATCAAAAAAGGAAGGCGCAATGCCTTCCTTTCTTCTATTTATAGTTTCCGCCTCAAAAGCATAATGGCAATTCCGAAGAACACCACGCTAGGGGCTATCGCACCAAAAGCAGGTGGTATTTGATAAACCAAGCTGATTGGACCAAAGAACTCGCTGGATATATAGAAAGTAAAACCAGCAATCACACCAGAGAGAATCCTTGCACCCATGGTCACGCTACGTAGAGGACCAAAGATAAACGACAACGCCATCAACATCATGACCGCTATCGAAATAGGTTGAGTAATCTTCCTCCACAAAGCTAGCTC
Organism: Vibrio sp. 10N.239.312.C11; assembly: GCF_041466065.1. Classification (NCBI taxonomy): domain Bacteria; kingdom Pseudomonadati; phylum Pseudomonadota; class Gammaproteobacteria; order Vibrionales; family Vibrionaceae; genus Vibrio; species Vibrio sp. 10N.239.312.C11. The sequence continues at coordinate 84,910 of NZ_JBFSRZ010000011.1, read as the reverse complement.
ATAACGTGCAGCATCTTGCTCTGATGCTTTGAGATAAGAAACATAATCATACAAGCCACTTAACGACAGCTCCTCCGGTTTCACCGTCACTATCGCGAGTTTGTCTGGAGCTAACGATGTTTCCCAAGAAAAAGTCGGTAAATTCTCTTTAGTGACCTGAATTTCATTCTCAAAAGAGGTGACCTCCACATCGCGCATTGTCCAAACGTTGTCTCCAACGTAATCGACTTCTTTTGAGTATATGGCCGTTTTCAGAGCCTTGTTCTCATCATAGCGCCACATGTTCAAACCATAGAGCTTATCATCGTCTATTTTAACAATGAAAATAAAGTCGTTGGCATCTCGAGCCCAAACACCGCTTTGAGTAGAAATAATACTACCACCAGCAACCGAGATGGTTCTTAAGTCACGAGCCATCTTCTGCGCTTGCGGAGCTCCCCACTGCCCAAGCAATGTCACTATCACCATTAACGGAATCGCAGTCTTAAGTACCGATAAACCAATATCTAACTTAGAGAAACCCGCGGCTTGCATAACCACAAGCTCAGAACTCGCAGCAAGCATACCAAGCCCAATCAATGCACCAAGCAATGCCGCCATTGGGAAGAACATTTCGATATCACGAGGAATACTCAATAAAACGAAATACAACGCTTGTAATAGATCGTATGTACCACGACCTACCTTCCGCAATTGCTCAACGTACTTGATAATTCCAGAGAGACCGACAAACGTCACCAATACCAGTGACGTGGTCGCGATGATGGTTCTGCCTATATATAAATCGAGAATCTTAAACACGGCTTAAGCCAACCTCTTATTCTTGAATTTTTCTTTCAAACGCCTAACAGGCACACTATCCATAAAGTTGGCACCAATCGCGACAAACAATAATAATGCATTGATTGGCCACATGCCTATTGCAGCAGGAATGTCCCCTTCTTCAATTGAAGATTTGGTTGCACTGATTGCCAAGAAGTAAGTCAAATAAATCAGGATTGCCGGACCTATTTTTGCAAAACGACCTTGTCGTGGATTAACTGCTGACAGCGGTACAACGAGCATAGTCAACAATGGGATACACAACACCAGTGACATGCGCCACTGCAATTCAGCCTTGGCACGATTATCTTGATTTCCAATAAGATCAATAGTTGGAATCGCTTCCCACTCTCGACCTTTCTTCTCTACTTCACGCTGACCAATTAAGCCTTCATACTCTTCAAAGTGCGTCACTCTATAATCAAGGCGAGAAGGCACTCCTTCATGACGAGTACCATCGTACATCACAATAACTTGGCGGCCATCGCTCAATTCTTTTACGTCTCCCGACTTAGAGAACATCACACTAGGAAGCACTGAGTCACGAGGTCGCATTTGAGAAACGAACACATTGTCTAATTGATTACCATCGATACCCTCGATAAACACAACAGAAGAACCATCGGGAGTCCTTGCAAATTTGCCTTTGGGTAGTAAATCAACACTGTTCTCTGCAGCCACTTCCTCATACATTTGTTCTACTTTATCTTGTGACCACGGAGACAGCCAAAAGGAGTTAAAAGCAGCGACAGTTGCGGTAATTAACGCCAGATAAAGTGCTGATTGGATAAGGAATTTATTGCCAATACCCGTAGCATTCATCACCACAATCTCACTTTCGGCATAAAGGCGGCCAAAAGTCAGCAAAATGCCAATATAGATACTAAGTGGAAGCATCAAGAGCCCCATCGCTGGCATATTTAGACCCACGATCGATAATACAAGGCTTGCTGGAATATCACCATCAGAGGCGTCGGATAAAACACTGATGAACTTTTGGCTGAGAAACACAAGAAAGAGAACAAAAAATATCGCAAATTGGCTCTTGATTGTCTCTCGGATCAAATATCTAACAATAATCACGCTCAAATTACCTATACAAAACTTGTTTTTTTGATTGAATCACTATAATTTCCCGTTGAACCTTTTATTTTTTAAATTTTTAGCTAAGTGTTAACGTTCTTCTTTAAGGTCAGTTCCATTATAGGATCCAACAAGTAAGAACCCATTATCCAACATTTAGTTCGATTTGTCTTCAGGATGTAGGAGTACGCATGGAGTTCAGTGTAAAAAGTGGCAGCCCAGAGAAACAGCGCAGCGCATGTATCGTTGTCGGTGTATTCGAACCGCGCCGCCTTTCTCCAGTAGCCGAGCAGTTAGATAAGATTAGCGATGGCTATATTAGTTCACTGCTTCGTCGCGGTGATCTAGAGGGTAAACCTGGCCAGATGCTACTACTGCATCAAGTACCTGGTGTACTTTCAGAACGTGTTCTGCTTGTAGGCTGCGGTAAAGAACGTGAGCTAGGCGAGCGTCAATATAAAGAAATTATCCAAAAAACCATCAGCACACTAAACGAAACGGGTTCTATGGAAGCAGTATGTTTCCTGACTGAACTGCACGTTAAAGGTCGTGATACTTACTGGAAAGTTCGCCAAGCAGTAGAAGCGACTAAAGATGGCCTTTACACTTTTGATCAATTCAAGAGTAATAAACCAGAGACTCGTCGTCCACTACGTAAACTGGTATTCAACGTACCAACTCGTCGTGAATTGAGCCTTGGTGAGAAAGCAATCTCTCACGGTCTTGCGATTGCTTCAGGTGTGAAAGCGTCTAAAGATCTAGGCAACATGCCACCTAACATCGCAAATCCTGCTTACCTTGCTTCTCAAGCTCGTCGCTTGGCCGATGATTACGAGACAGTGAAAACTAAGATCATTGGCGAAGAAGAGATGGAAAAGCTGGGTATGACTTCATACTTAGCGGTAGGCCGTGGTTCTAAGAACGAATCTATGATGTCTATCATGGAATATAAAGGTGCTGCTGACCCAGATGCAAAACCGATTGTTCTAGTCGGTAAAGGTCTTACTTTCGATTCAGGCGGTATTTCGCTTAAGCCTGGTGAAGGTATGGATGAGATGAAGTACGACATGTGTGGTGCGGCTTCTGTATTCGGTACAATGAAGGCACTAGCTAAACTGAACCTACCGATTAATGTAGTTGGTATCCTAGCAGGTTGTGAAAACATGCCAGGCAGCAATGCTTACCGCCCAGGTGATATCCTAACGACCATGTCAGGCCAAACAGTTGAAGTGTTAAACACGGATGCTGAAGGTCGCTTGGTTCTATGTGATGCGCTTACTTACGTTGAACGCTTTGAACCAGACTGTGTTGTCGATGTAGCAACACTCACCGGCGCGTGTGTGATGGCGTTAGGTCACCACATCAGTGCTGTACTGTCTAATCACAACCCACTATCTCACGAGTTAGTGAATGCTTCTGAGCAAGCAAGTGACAGAGCATGGCGCATGCCAATGGCCGATGAATACCATGAGCAACTAACGAGTCCATTTGCAGATATGGCAAATATCGGTGGCCGACCTGCTGGTACAATCACAGCAGCATGTTTCTTATCTAAATTTGCTAAAAAGTACCACTGGGCACACATTGACAGTGCCGGCACAGCTTGGAAGTCAGGCGCAGCGAAAGGCTCGACAGGTCGTCCTGTCTCAATGCTAGTCCAATTCTTATTGAACCGCAGCGGCCATGAGACTGAAGAGCAATCTTCAAAATAATAGAAAGGGCCTACGGGCCCTTTTTTAATAAGCGTTATTTGCTAGCTCCTGTTGACCAAGTATGATTGGTTTCCACGATTCCAAGTTCGAGTATTCAGTATGCAGACTGCCACATTTTACATTGTGTCTTCAGACAGCCCACAAGCCGGCGAAGAGGGTTTTGCTCACTACGTGTTGTTTCTTGCTCAGCATTTTGCAAAACAAGGCGCTAAACTTTATCTCAACTGTAACGATAAAGTTCATGCTGAGCGTATCGCTGAAGTTTTTTGGCAGGTAGAGCCGACTGAATTTATCGCGCACAACTTGGTTGGTGAAGGTCCAAAATATTCAACGAATATTGAGATAGGCCATCAAGGTGTCAAACCTAATTGGAACCGCCAATTGGTAATAAATCTGGCCGATAATCATACAACCTTTGCGAACGCCTTTGCTCAGGTGATAGACTTCGTTCCTTGCGAAGAAAAAGCTAAGCAACTCGCTCGAGAAAGGTATAAAATTTACCGTCAGGCTGGATATCAGCTACAAACTATCGAGATTCAACATCCATAGTCAAACCTCATAGTTAAAGCTATCTTTGGATTTAGATTCAAGAAGCTTCACTTATGAAGTTTGACCACGATTAACCATTCACAGTATCCGTTATAAGAGCACTATGGAAAAGACATACAACCCAACATCAATCGAACAAGCTCTGTATAAGACTTGGGAAGAGAAAGGCTACTTTAAGCCACACGGTGACACATCAAAAGAAGCTTACAGCATCATGATCCCGCCACCGAACGTCACTGGTAGCCTACACATGGGTCACGCGTTCCAAGATACGATCATGGATACACTTATCCGTGCTCAACGTATGAAAGGCAAAAACACGCTTTGGCAAGTGGGTACTGACCACGCTGGTATCGCAACTCAAATGGTTGTTGAGCGTAAGATCGCTGCTGAAGAAGGCAAAACAAAACACGACTACGGCCGTGAAGCTTTCATCGACAAGATCTGGGAATGGAAAGGCGAATCAGGTGGCACGATCACTCAACAACTTCGTCGTCTTGGTGCATCTGTAGATTGGGATCGTGAGCGATTCACTATGGATGACGGCCTATCAGCTGCGACTCAAGAAGTATTTGTTCGTCTATACGAAGAAGACCTAATCTATCGTGGTAAGCGTCTAGTAAACTGGGATCCTAAACTGCACACTGCAATTTCTGATCTTGAAGTTGAAAACAAAGACAAAAAAGGTTTCATGTGGCACTTCCGCTACCCACTAGCGAATGGTGTTAAAACCGCTGATGGCAAAGACTACATTGTCGTTGCGACTACACGTCCTGAAACTATGCTTGGTGATACAGGCGTTGCAGTTAACCCTGAAGATCCTCGCTACAAAGATCTTATCGGCAAAGAAATCCTGCTTCCTATCGTAAATCGTCTTATCCCTATCGTAGGTGATGAGCACGCTGACATGGATAAAGGTACGGGTTGTGTGAAAATCACGCCAGCTCATGACTTTAACGATTACGAAGTGGGCAAGCGCCATAGCCTACCAATGATCAACATCCTAACGTTCAACGGTGATATCCGTGACGCGGCAGAAATCTTCACAACGAACGGTGAAGAAAGCGATGTGTACTCAACAGATCTTCCAGTTAAATACCAAGGTATGGAGCGTTTTGCCGCTCGTCGTGCAACGGTTGCTGAATTTGAAGAGCTAGGCCTACTTGAAGAAATCAAAGATCACGACCTAACCGTTCCTTACGGTGACCGTGGTGGTGTGGTTATCGAACCAATGCTGACGGACCAATGGTACGTGCGCACAGCGCCTCTTGCTGCGCCTGCTGTTAAAGCCGTTGAAGATGGTGAGATCCAATTCGTACCTAAGCAGTACGAAAACATGTACTTCGCGTGGATGCGTGACGTGCAAGACTGGTGTATCTCTCGTCAACTTTGGTGGGGTCACCGTATCCCAGCATGGTACGACAACGATGGTAAAGTTTACGTAGGTCGCACTGAAGAAGAAGTTCGTGAAAAGAACAACCTTTCACCGGTAATTGTTCTTAAGCAAGACAACGACGTTCTTGATACATGGTTCTCTTCTGCACTTTGGACGTTCGGCACACAAGGCTGGCCTGAAGATACTGAAGCAATGAAAACATTCCACCCATCAGAAGTACTAGTATCTGGTTTTGATATTATCTTCTTCTGGGTTGCTCGTATGATCATGATGACCATGCACTTCGTGAAAGACGAAGATGGCAAGGCTCAAGTACCTTTCAAAACCGTTTACATGACGGGTCTTATCCGTGATGAAAACGGCGACAAGATGTCTAAGTCGAAAGGTAACGTACTTGATCCAATCGATATGATTGACGGCATCGGCCTTGAAGAACTAGTAGAGAAGCGTTGTGGCAACATGATGCAACCTAAACTGGCTGCTAAGATCGAAAAAGCTACGCGTAAAACTTTCGAAGATGGTATCGAACCGTACGGTACTGATGCACTGCGTTTCACTCTTGCAGCTATGGCTTCAACTGGCCGTGACATTAACTGGGACATGAAGCGTCTTGAAGGTTACCGTAACTTCTGTAACAAGCTATGGAACGCAAGCCGTTACGTACTGATGAATACAGAAGAGCACGATTGTGGCATGTCACTGTCTGTTGAAGACCGTGCAAACATGGAATTCTCTCTAGCAGACAAGTGGATTGAATCTCAGTTTGAAGTTGCAGCGAAAGAGTTTAATGCTCACCTAGACAACTACCGTCTAGACATGGCAGCAAATACGCTTTACGAATTCATCTGGAACCAATTCTGTGACTGGTACCTAGAGCTAACTAAACCTGTTCTTTGGAAAGGTACTGAAGCTCAACAACAAGCGACTCGTTACACGCTTATCACGGTTCTTGAGAAGACTCTACGTCTTGCTCACCCTGTTCTTCCTTACATCACTGAATCTATCTGGCAAAGCGTTAAGCCGCTAGTAGACGGCGTTGAAGGCGAGACCATCATGACTCAAGCGCTTCCTCAGTTTAATGAAGCTAACTTCAATGCTGAAATCGTTGACGACATCGAATGGGTTAAAACTTTCATCACTGCTATCCGTAACCTACGTGCGGAATACGACATTGCCCCAAGCCAAGGCTTAGAAGTAATGATCAAAGTCGCTAATGAGAAAGATGCAGCGCGTATCGAAGCAAATAAGAACGTTCTTACTTCTCTAGCTAAGCTAGACGATATTAAAGTTCTAGCCGACGGCGAAGCAACTCCGGCTTGTGCAACTAAACTGGTTGGCAAATCTGAGCTGATGATCCCAATGGCAGGTCTTATCGACAAAGATGCTGAGCTTGCTCGTCTAGATAAAGAAGTAGCGAAGACTCACGGTGAGATTAAGCGTATCGAAGGTAAGCTAGGTAACGAAGGTTTTGTTGCTAAAGCACCAGAAGCGGTTATCGCGAAAGAGCGTGAAAAGCTTGAAGGCTACCAAGAAACTCTTGTTAAGCTTGAAGAGCAAAAAGCGACCATCGCTGCGCTTTAAAGCTGAGTGAACGAGAAGACTTCGAACTTCTCGCTCTAAATAGAAAGGTTGGTCTTCGTGACCAACCTTTTTTTATGCCTCTCACTCCAAGTCTTATCGTCAGTCACTTATTTATTGATAGGTTTCATCTATCAAATTAATCTCTCCTTCCCATTAGATTTAATGATAATAATTCTCAATAATAGTTCTATCGAAACAACACAACGACTGAGTAATTATCATGAAAAAGACACTAACCTTTGCTGCATTACATTTTACTATCGCATTTAGTGTCGCTTACGTACTAACTGGCGACATCTTAATTGGTAGCTTAATCGCTATGATTGAGCCTTCTGTGAATACCGTCGCCTTCTATTTTCATGAAAAGGCGTGGGCTCAAGTTCCAGCGCTTAAAGCTCGTCAGTGGATGACAAAGTTAAAAACAGCAAGCTTCGCTACTATCCACTTTAGTGTTGCCTTTACCGTTGTCTATTTATTGACTGGCGACGCCTTTGTTGGTGGTGTGATGGCAACGTTAGAACCCGCTTTGAATACTGTGGCTTACTATTTCCATGAGAAGGTGTGGTTACGAAAAGCAGAAAGCAAAGCAGCACAACCACAGTTTTGTTTGCACCAACATGCTTAACCTAAACAGTTTACTGTTGATATGGTTGCGATTCGCAATTAAATTACAGTTGTACATCGCAACTATATTGAGAGGCAACATGACTTCAGCACAACTTAGAGAATTATCACGTCAACTCGTTCGACAGCTTGGAATGCTCGACAAAGATTGTGGTGTTATTGCCCTACCTCCGATTCAAGCTCATACACTGATTGAACTAGAACAGCAGCCATTAACCGTGAACCAATTAGCGGATAAGCTCAATATTGATAAATCCAACGCCAGTAGAGCAGTCAACAATCTAGCGAAGAACTCGTTAATTCAAACCTCACCACACCCCAACGATAAGCGTAGTGTTGTAGCATCAGTAACAGAGCAAGGGATAAACACTCTTGCCAAACTTCACAATCAACAAAATCAATTTTATGACTCGGTACTTGAGCGTTTAACGGAAGCGGAAACTCAACAAGTTTCGGGGGGAGTCGAGCACTACCTTAAAGCACTGCAACAAAGCCACGCTTCAATCGATGTGGTGGTTCGCCCCCTACAACAGCAAGACAACACCGTAGTGGCCAATGTGATTCGCCAAGTCTCTTATGAAAACGGGCTAACTGAAGATAAAGGTTATGGTGTGGCTGATCCCACCTTAGAAGACATGTTCAGTGTTTATAACAATGAAAGATCTCAGTATTGGGTGATTGAACTTGATGGAAAGGTTGGTGGTGGTGGTGGATTTGCACCATTAGCAGGTATGCCTGAAGTCTGCGAACTGCAAAAAATGTACTTATTACCAGAAACCAGAGGCAAAGGCTTAGCGAAGAAGTTGGTTAATATGTCGATGGAGAAAGCTAAGGAACTGGGTTATCAACATATGTATCTGGAAACGACCGAATGCCTTAATGCCGCCGTTAAACTTTACGAAAAATTGGGCTTTGAACACCTTGATTCAGCTTGGGGAGAAACAGGCCATGACGCTTGTGAGGTTGTCATGGCCAAAACGCTATAATGTGTTTTTGAAATAGGGTGATCGTCGGCAGTTCATTAGATGACAAGCGAGTGAGCAAATTGATTCATTACGTAACGGGCTAATTGAATAACCGCTAGTTACGCAAAAAGTTACTCACGCAAGAGGCTGGATTCAAGGCTACGAAAGAACTCTCTTCTTGCCCATCAAGTACCACTTCTAATTGATATAGATGCTTAGGGTTGGGCTTCTCAAGGTTAAATACCATGGGAGCCTCCACCTGAAACACAACGCCGGTATGCTCTGCGCGCACATCTATCGGCATTACGAGTGTCATGCCATTAAACTTGATGGATGCCGATATTAACCCCGGCTTTAGCGTTTGATAGATAACATCTACTTTGAACTCACAGCCACCGCCATGGTGCCAGATCTGCTCTGTGACAACTTGCTCTAGTTTGACGTTTCGAACGAACTGCAGGTATGGCGCTTGCCAAATCCCGATGCGCGAATCAGATTTAGCGACAACCTGTGAAGATACAGAATCATCCATATCCTCTTCAAGCAGCAGGCTCTCTTCTTCTTCAAGGAAAAGGATCTCAAAACGGTTTCGGCCAGACTGCATATAAGGGCGGATGTCTTTGCGATATTCAGCTTGGCTACCATCGCAATCAAACACGGCAACGCCATTGAGTCGCACTTCTGCAAAGTAGTCAACGCCTGCGACGACTAGCTCAACAAATGGGCACGCCAACATGGCATCATCCACTTCGATGTCATGCATCAGGTGCCATTCTTGCTCTGCGATTTCCTGTTCACTCAAGCTACTAGGGAGCTTTGAGCTTAATGGAGCAGGAAAGGTAATGTCATCTTGTGGGATAGAGAGATCCGTCAGTGGCGAAATTTGCCAAAGACCATCGAGAGGTAGCCGCATGTCATTCCTTGAGCTAGATCAATTTTGACCGCATTATAATGAATGAATGCATATAAAGACATTTATTTTTCTGAGGACAAAAAAATGCCAGCTCAAGGCTGGCATTCTTTAAAAGAGGGAGAGATTACTCTTCGCCTTCATCATCTTCGTCAGGGTAGATAGCATCTTCACCTTCGTAGTAAGTGCCCCAACCGTCGTAGATAATGTCAAATTTCTCTGCAAGATTTACAAGCTTCTCAACTTGCTCATCAATCGCTTCTGCGTTCAGAGTACACTGCATCGTTGCATCACAACAAAGTAGCTTGTTGCCATCTTCGTCTTCTGTCTCTTCAGCTTCAAGCACTTCAAAGCCCATTTTGAATGCTTCAACAACGGCTTTCTCAAGTACTGCGAAATCTTCAGCGAATAGGTGATGCTCGATATCGTATAGAGCTTCAGGATCGCTACCATCTTCGATTAGTGCTTCAATGATGTCGCGAGTCTCTCCTTTTTGAAATTCAATTAATTCCGCTACTGATAGATATTCATCTTCGTGAGACATGTGTCTGCTCCAGAGTGTTGACTATGAAAAGATCAAATTTGATTGCCACGAAATATGGCACGGATCGTCTAGAAAAGCCACCTAGATCAGGTGTAGAAGAGCAAGTTTATCGCTAGATAACAGAAGGGATATCAATTAAAAAGTGAAATCAAAATCACAGAAACAAATTTTCAACATATTATTAACCATCGTGTGTTTTAGCATTTCATTTTTATTGTTACTTTTAGCCTTACTCCTTCAAAATTGAGTGGTTAGTCATATCAGATGCATACTGCCGATCACTTCATCGATGCATAAAACCTCACTTATAAGTAAGTAACTGCATAAATTTTGAATGAAAAATCACGTTCACCAAGCAAAGTGGATTCTCAAATCACTGAAATTAGAGCATAGATCCGCAAAAAGTTTGTTCCAGAACTCAGCCTTTCGGTTGGGTTTTAATATTAACAATCCCATACAACTCAGCATTTAAAACCAAAAATATCAAAATAACACAACCTTTACACAAGTTTCAAAACTTGCATATTACGAACAAGCTTGTCATAAATAGACGCTGGATTAATAGTAAGGATGCAAAATGAGTAAGCTGTACGTTGGCTCCGAAGTCGGTCAATTAAGACGAGTTCTCCTAAATAGGCCTGAAAGGGCACTCACCCACCTCACCCCTTCTAACTGTCATGAGCTACTCTTTGATGATGTACTTGCAGTAGAAGCAGCAGGTGAAGAACACGATGCCTTTGCGACAACACTTCGTAACCAAGACGTTGAAGTGTTATTACTGCATGACCTACTGGTTGAGACACTCGCTGTAGCACAAGCTCGTGAGTGGCTGCTTAATACTCAAATCTCTGATTTCCGTTACGGCCCTACATTCGCACGTGATTTAAGAGAGTACCTTGCTCAAATGGACAATGAGCACTTGGCGACGATCCTACTTGGTGGTTTAGCCTATTCTGAGCTTCCTATTAAATCTTCTTCAATGCTACCGAAGATGCACCGCCCACTTGATTTCGTTATTGAGCCGCTACCTAACCATCTATTTACCCGCGATACTTCTTGCTGGGTTTATGGCGGTGTCTCTCTTAACCCTATGATGATGCCTGCTCGTCAACGAGAAACGAATCACTTGCGAGCAATATATCGCTGGCACCCTGTATTCGCGGGGCAAGATTTCATTAAGTACTTCGGTGATGAAGATCTTCATTACGACAACGCCAATATTGAAGGTGGTGATGTACTGGTAATCGGTAAAGGCGCTGTTCTTATCGGTATTTCAGAGCGTACCAAGCCACAAGGTGTCGAAAACCTAGCTGCGAGTTTATTCAAGTCCGGTCAAGCTAAAGAAGTGATTGCGATTGATTTACCGAAGCACCGCTCTTGTATGCACCTTGATACGGTCATGACGCACATGGATATCGACACATTCTCTGTCTATCCAGAGATCGTTCGCAAAGATTTAGACACCTGGCGCTTAACGCCAAAAGAAAATGGCGAAATGCGAGTAGAGAAAGCTGAAAACTACCTAACAGCGATTGAAGGCGCACTGGATCTCGATCAACTGAAGATCATCACAACTGGTGGTGATAACTACGAAGCTGAACGTGAACAGTGGAATGACGCTAACAACGTACTGACGGTGAAACCGGGTACGGTTATCGGTTATGAGCGTAATGTTTACACCAATGAGAAATACGACAAAGCAGGCATCGAAGTTCTGACAATTCCAGGCAATGAACTGGGTCGCGGTCGTGGTGGCGCTCGTTGCATGAGCTGTCCTATAGAAAGAGACGGTATTTAACTCAAGTAGTTCAGTAAAGCGAACACATAACTTATCTAGGCCAGTACCATTGTACTGGCCTTTTTTATCAAATTAATAAAATAACTATTCACAAATATAGCATTTTTATGTTTAACTAAGTTCTTCATTGATTCTATATACCCAAGGAGCGAGAGATGGCCTTTAATCTTCGCAATCGTAACTTTCTAAAACTTCTCGACTTTACTCCTAAAGAGATTCAGTTTTTACTCGACCTGTCTGCTTACCTTAAAAAGGCTAAGTATGCAGGTACAGAGCAAAAAAAGCTTAACGGTAAAAACATCGCTTTGATCTTTGAAAAAGCATCAACTCGAACTCGATGTGCCTTTGAGGTAGCTGCTTTTGATCAAGGAGCTCAAGTCTCTTATTTAGGCCCTTCTGGTTCTCAGATTGGTCAAAAAGAATCAATGAAAGATACCGCGCGTGTATTAGGTCGTATGTACGATGGTATTGAATATCGTGGTTTTGGCCAGAGTATTGTCGAAGATCTTGGCGCTTATGCTGGCGTTCCAGTGTGGAATGGCCTTACTGATGAGTTCCATCCAACTCAGATCTTGGCTGATTTCCTCACTATGCTTGAGCATGGTCGCGGTAAACATCTGCATCAAATCAGTTTTGCTTACCTAGGCGATGCACGCAACAACATGGGTAATTCTCTGTTAGTGGGTGCCGCGAAGATGGGTATGGATATTCGCCTTGTCGCACCTAAAGCTTTCTGGCCAGAAGAACAGCTTGTCGAAGAATGCCAAGCAATTGCGCAAAATACAGGTGCACAAATAACGCTGACTGAAGACGTTGCCGAAGGCGTAAAAGGTTGTGATTTCCTTTACACCGATGTTTGGGTTTCTATGGGTGAAGCACCTGAAGCTTGGGACGAACGCGTGGCTGTGATGACACCTTACCAAGTGAATATGGATGTCATAAAGCTCACAGGTAACCCTCAAGTGAAGTTCATGCATTGCCTGCCAGCTTTCCACAACAATGAAACCGTGATCGGCCAGCAAGTCGCAGACAAATATGGAATGAACGGTTTGGAAGTAACAGACGAAGTATTTGAGTCCGACTACTCAATTGTGTTTGATGAAGCAGAGAATCGCATGCACACCATCAAAGCAGTAATGGTCGCGACACTTGGCCAATAGAGAATAATGAAAGTAAACAAAGCTTGATGTAATCGCTTGCGCTCACAAATTGAAAGCGTATAATTCTCGGCAATTTGTCTGAGAGTAGTGAAAATGACGCCAAGCAATGTTGTGATAAAACATAATGATATTGTGAAGACACCAAATATTGCTCACAAGCTAGCATGCTTGCCAGGCCGTCTATTCTGCTTTTCAGCACTTTTTTAAAGCCTCCCATTATGGGGGGCTTTTTTATGGCCAATACATTATTGTGGGGAAGAAGATCATGGCGAATTCGCTCTATCAAAAGCACATCATCTCAATTCCAGAGCTTTCTCGTGAAGAGCTAGAATTAATTGTTCAAACGGCAGGTCAACTTAAAGCTGAACCAAACCCAGAACTCATCAAGAACAAAGTTGTTGCAAGCTGCTTCTTCGAACCTTCAACGCGAACTCGTCTCTCTTTTGAAACGGCTATTCAGCGCATCGGTGGTGATGTGATTGGTTTCGATAGCGGTGGTAACACGTCACTGGCGAAGAAAGGCGAAACGCTGGCAGACTCAGTACAGGTTATCTCTTCATACGTTGATGCTTACGTAATGCGCCACCCCCAAGAAGGCGCAGCGCGTCTGGCTTCTGAGTTCTCTAACGGTGTACCTGTGATTAACGCGGGCGACGGCGCAAACCAACACCCAACACAAACGCTATTAGACCTGTTCTCTATCGCCGAAACTCAAGGCCGCCTCGACAACCTTAACGTTGCATTCGTTGGTGATCTTAAGTACGGCCGTACGGTTCACTCACTAACTCAAGCACTAGCGAAGTTCGACAACATCTGTTTCTACTTCGTTGCTCCAGAAGCACTGGCGATGCCTGACTACATTTGTGAAGAGCTTGATGAAGCGGGTATTAAGTACCAACTGCTGACAGACATGGAAGATGTGATTCCAGAGTTGGATGTTCTGTACATGACTCGAGTTCAAAAAGAACGTTTTGATGAATCGGAATACGCGCACATCAAATCAGCGTACATCCTGACGGCTCCGATGTTGGAAAATGCACGTGATAACCTAAAGGTTCTTCACCCTCTTCCTCGTGTTGATGAAATTACGATTGATGTCGATAAAACGCCTTACGCTTACTACTTCCAGCAAGCTGAGAACGGTGTTTACGCACGTGAAGCATTGTTAGCCCTTGTTCTTAACGAAACGCTGTAGAGGAGAGATATCATGTCTAAAGAGACTCAATTAAAAGTTGAAGCAATCAAGAACGGAACGGTTATCGACCATATCCCAGCCAACATCGGGATCAAGGTACTCAAACTGTTCGACATGCATAACTCTAATCAGCGAGTAACGATTGGCCTAAACCTGCCATCCTCTGCTCTAGGCGGTAAAGACCTGCTCAAGATAGAGAATGTGTTTATCACTGAAGAACAGGCGAGCAAGTTAGCACTTTACGCGCCTCACGCGACCGTAAACCAAATCGAAGATTACGAAGTAGTTAAGAAGCTACCACTAGAACTTCCTGAGCAAATCAACGATGTGTTCGAGTGTCCAAACACCAACTGTATTACTCACAATGAACCCGTTGAAAGCAGCTTTAAGATCTTTGAAAAGAAAGAAGATATTCGATTGAAGTGTAAATACTGCGAAAAAGTCTTCTCTCGTGAGATCGTAACAGAAAGATAACGTCATACGGCAACGCCGATCGAACGCAAAAACTATTCAATACCTCGCCTGTGCGGGGTATTTTGCTCTTTACCTATCCTAAGTTTGAAGGCACACTAAAAATCGCTTTTTATCCAATAACTGATGGAATAACCAATGACTAAAGTACTTCACACAGAATCTGCTCCAGCTGCAATCGGCCCATACGTACAAGGTGTTGACCTTGGCAATATGGTTCTGACTTCTGGTCAAATCCCAGTAAACCCAGCAACTGGTGAAGTATCTGCTGATATCGCAGTGCAAGCTCGCCAATCTCTAGACAACGTTCAAGCGGTTGTTGAAGCTTCTGGCCTGACTGTAAAAGACATCGTAAAACTAACGGTATTCGTTAAAGACCTAAACGACTTCGGTACAGTAAATGAAGTTTACGGTAAATTCTTTGATGAGCACGGTGTTGCAAACTACCCTGCACGTTCATGTGTTGAAGTAGCGCGTCTGCCAAAAGATGTAGGTATCGAGATCGAAGCTATTGCGGTTCGCAAATAGGTTTTAATATCTAGAATAAACGGTTTCTAGTAAACAAATTGGCATAAAGCTGAGCGTTTATCAGATACAAAAAAAGGTTGCCCACTTGGCAACCTTTTTTATTGTTCATCGTTTCGCTTAGATGATTACTTCTTATTAAGCTCAACCACTTCTTTGTCTAACTCTTCAAGCTTCGCAGCCATCTGCTCACGAGCTAGGTTAGCCAGTTGACGAACATTAGACTTATCGTAATCTTCAGTGCTGATTGGTGGCAGCATTTCAACAATCACATGACCATTGTTCCAACGGTTCAGCTTCACGCCACCTGTTGAGCTACACACGATAGGGATAATAGGTAAGCCAGCGCCAATCGCAGCATGGAAAGCACCCGTTTTGAATGGTAACAAACCACGACCACGAGAACGAGTCCCCTCAGGGAACATCCATACTGAAACATCACTCTCTTTAAGGCTAGTAACCACTTGGTCAATCGTACCTACCGCTTTGCTGCGGTTAGCTCGGTCGATTAGGATATTACCCGTCAGCCAATACAGCTGACCAAAAAGAGGCATCCACGCTAAGCTCTTCTTACCAACAGTCACAACCTTAGGTGTTACCGCTGATGAAATCGTGAATAGATCCCAGCTGTTTTGGTGGTTTGCAACGTAAACATGTTGTCCACGAGAGTAAGCATCTTCCGGGATACGAAGCTCTAACTTCATACCAAAGATTTTCGACATGCGACCGAAATAACGACCAAAGGTAAATACGTGTTTCGGGTTGCGTGGGCTGAGTAAACAGTAACCACACCCAAATACAAACATAAGAATCGCAAATATCGCCACTGCGAAAATACGTAATATTGCTATCATTTTGTTCCTCACAACCGCCAAGTTGATTCATCTATTTGCACAAAATAGGCAGCAGATTCACTGGCGGTAAATACAACTATAAAAAAGCCGAAACCAAGGTTCCGACTTTTATGTTTTCATCTTACTGATTCATGAACTCACTAACCTAAGTTAGTTCGACTCGCTAAACCGTGTAATGTTTGCGCCTAAGGCTGACAATTTATCTTCAATCTTATCGTAGCCACGATCGATGTGATAAATACGGTCAACAATGGTTTCACCTTGAGCAATACAGCCAGCAATAACAAGACTCGCAGATGCGCGAAGGTCCGTTGCCATTACTTGAGCGCCGCTCAATTTTTTGGTTTCACCACAAATAGCCGTGTTGCCTTCGATCTCGGCTTTTGCGCCCATTCGCTGTAATTCAGGGATGTGCATAAAGCGGTTTTCAAAGATAGTCTCAGTGATAACACCACTGCCCTTCGCCATCATGTTAAGCAGAGTAAATTGCGCTTGCATGTCGGTTGGGAAACCTGGGTGAGGTGCTGTTACGATTTTCACCGCTTTGAGCTCACGATCTGTCATATCAAGGCTGATCCAGTCTTCGCCTGTTTCAACCTTCGCACCCGCTTCTTCAAGCTTCGCTAATGCAGCTTCAAGAAGATGAGCGTTAGTGTTACGACAAACGACTTTACCGCCAGACACTGCCGCAGCAACCAAGAACGTACCGGTTTCAATACGGTCAGCAACCACAGAGTGTTGGCCACCACCAAGACGCTCAACGCCTTCGATAGTGATCGTGTCTGTACCTGCGCCAGAAATCTTAGCACCCAGTTTGTTTAGGAAATCAGCCGTATCAACAATCTCAGGCTCTCGCGCTGAGTTATCTAATACAGTTGTACCTTCAGCCAATGTTGCTGCACACATGATAGTAATGGTGGCACCCACACTTACTTTATCCATCACGATGTGCGCGCCTTTCAGACGGCCATCAACACTTGCTTTCACATAACCATCTTCCAATACAATGGTCGCACCTAGTTGCTCTAGGCCATGGATATGTAAATCAACAGGTCGAGCACCAATTGCACAACCGCCCGGAAGTGACACTTGGCCTTCACCAAAACGAGCGACTAAAGGACCTAAAGCCCAAATAGAAGCGCGCATTGTTTTTACTAAATCGTAAGGTGCACAAAATTCATTAATTTCGCTGCCATCAACATGAACACTACCATTGCGTGATACTTTTGCGCCTAAACGCTTAAGCAATTCCATCGTAGTATCGATGTCACGTAGGTGAGGAACATTACTCACTTCAACCGGCTCTTCAGCTAGAATTGAAGCAAATAGGATTGGTAGGGCTGCATTTTTTGCGCCTGAGATCGTCACTTCACCGCTTAGCGGCTTATCCGATCCAATAACTCGAAACTTTTCCATCATAAACCTTAAAGTGACATCAGTTTCTTATCACGTTCCCACTCTTCCGGCGTGAAAGCCTTAATAGAAAGAGCATGGATATCATTGCGTTGAATGTATTCCATTAGTGGGCCGTAGATTAGTTGCTGCTTCTTAACTCGATTCATGCCGTCAAAACATGGATCAACCGCAACAACTTCGTAATGACTGCCTTCACCCTTCACGATAATTTCCTGAAGGTTCAGAGCCTCTGCTAATAATTCTTGTACTTTTGTGCTGTCCACAAATAGCTCCTGCCTAATTTTTTATGTGTTCTGCCATCATTGGCTGGATATTGCTCAATTGGAACAACGTTCGTAATTGTTCTGGCACGAAACTGAGCATTATATGACAGTTTTGATTTTTTGCATGCTCTAATAAGTGAATTAGCATCACCATTCCTGCTGAATCGACTCGATTTATATGGCTAAGGTCAATTTCAACGCTCGATTCCGTCGTTTGCCACTTTTCCAATATACGCCAGATTGCAGGTACACTATCTCGATCTATATCACCAAGAAGTTGATATTCTTTAGAGCTTAGCGCTTGCCATTGAGAATGGCTCATTATTTATTACTCTCAAAACGAATCGGTTGAGAAGCCAGTTTCTCGAGTTCGTCAGCTACTTGTAAGATGCCTTCTTGACGAATCTTAGTGTTCCACTCAGACTTCTTACTTGATAGCAGGCTTATACCTTCGGCAACCATATCAAATGCCTTCCACTCACCTGACTTCTTATCTTTGCGCAGTTTAAACTCAAGGTTAATGTTTGGTCGAGGCGTATCAATGATATCAACCTTAATACTGGTAATACGGCTATCTGTTTTAATTGTTGGTTCTGGACCAAATTTAATCGTCTGATCTGTATATTGAGTTAACACTTGAGCATAAGAAGAAACGAGATATTTACGAAATGCATCAATAAATACGCGCACGTCTCCTCTGTCAGCACCTTTCAAGTTCGGCCCTAGCAACTTCAGCGCCGCATATTGAGCATTCACATAAGGCATCAACTCTTCTTCCACGATGACCTTCAGTAACTCAGGATCTTGTTGGATATTCTCTTGCTCGTTCTTCAAACGGGCGAAAGCCTCTTCTGCAACTTGAGTCATCATCTGATAAGGCTGAGTTCGGTCAATCGGTTTTGCCGAAAAAGCTGGAGTCGACATCAGCAAAGCGACAGCTGTCAGAAGCAGTCTTTTCAATAAGTAATTAGTCTTTAACATGAGCCTACTCCTTAGCTTCGCTATTATCAGAGCCACCGACGCTATACAGCACTTGGCCAATCAAATCTTCTAATACTAATGCCGACTTGGTGTCTTCGATAGAATCACCATCAACCAACATCTCTTCATCTTCAAAGATGAAGCCTGGAACTAAGCTGATGTACTGCTCACCGATCAAGCCCGACGTTAAGATTTGAGCACTAGAGGTATCAGGAAATTGTGAGTACTTCGCATCAATAGACAGTTCAACCACAGGAAGGTAGCTCTCAGTATCAAGTTCAATACTTTGAACTCGACCAACAACGACGCCCCCCACCTTTACTGGTGAGCGAACCTTTAGGCTGCCAATATTGTCAAAGGTCGCTTTTAAGTTGTAAGTATGGTTTGAACCGAGACCTTTTACGTCAGCGACTTGAAAGATCATGATTAAGATTGCGCAAATTCCGGCAATAACAAAGGTGCCGACCCATAATTCTAATTTTCGAGTTTGTTGCATGATTAATTCCCAAACATCAATGCGGTAAGAACAAAATCTAGCCCTAATACCGCTAGAGAAGAGTGTACTACTGTGCGTGTGGTTGCCTGACTAATACCTTCGGATGTCGGTACTGCATCATAACCATTAAAAAGTGCGATCCAAGTTACGGTGATAGCGAAGACCATGCATTTGATCATACTGTTACCAATATCACGGCCAAGCTCAACGGAAGACTGCATCGCAGACCAGAAACTGCCGTGGTCAATACCTTTCCAATCCACACCGACTAACTGAGCACCCCAAATCCCGACCGCCATAAAAATCATAGCGAGCAGTGGCATAGAAATAAGGCCGGCCCAGAGACGTGGCGCAATAATGCGTTTAAGAGGATCAACCGCCATCATCTCAAGGCTAGAGATCTGTTCAGTAGCTTTCATTAAGCCGATCTCAGCCGTTAATGCTGAACCCGCACGACCAGCAAACAGAAGTGCTGTCACCACAGGGCCCAATTCCCGTAACAACGAGAGCGCGACCATTTGCCCAAGGTTACCCTCTGCGCCATAGTCGATTAATACGACATAGCCCTGCAGACTGAGTACCATGCCAATAAACAAGCCTGAAACTAAAATGATAGCCAATGACTGAACGCCAACGCTATAAAATTGTTTAACTAATAGAGGGAAGTTTTTTAGTTTCGGGATGCCAAACAAAGCCCCAAATAGCATTAGGCTTGCTCGACCAAATGACTCACAGATCGCAAGTGCGCGCTTACCGACACCCGCAATAGTTTTAGCAATCATATTCAAACAAATCCTTTTCTAAGCTATTTGCAGGAAACCTAAATGGCACAGGGCCATCCGATTCACCTTGCAAAAATTGCAGCACTCTTGGATCGCTGTTGTTGTACAACTCATCAGGAGAACCTGCAGCAATAATTTTCCCATCAGCCATCAAATAAACCCAATCAGCAATGCTCATCACCTCAGGGACATCATGAGAAACGACAATAGAGGTTAAACCCAAGGCTTGATTGAGGTTACGAATCAACTCAACCAAAACACCCATGGTGATTGGATCTTGGCCAACAAAAGGCTCATCATACATAATAAGTTCTGGGTCCAATGCGATCGCACGGGCCAACGCCGCTCGTCTCGCCATACCACCAGACAACTCACTCGGCATTAATTGCGCCGCGCCTCGCAACCCTACCGCCTCAAGCTTAAGCAATACAATGGTACGAATGAATTTTTCGTTAAGTTCAGTGTGCTCTCGCAAAGGAAACGCCACATTATCAAAGACATTCAGATCCGTGAAAAGTGCCCCCGATTGGAAAAGCATGCTCATTTTCTTACGTGCTTGATATAGCTTTCGACGTGGCAATGCAGGGATGTTGTCGCCATCAAACCAAATTTCACCTTCATCTGGTGGTAATTGTCCACCAATCAGACGTAATAAGGTTGTTTTACCGTTCCCTGACGGCCCCATGATCGCGGTTATTTTTCCTTGAGGAACTTCTAAACTGATGTCATCAAAGATAATTCGTTCACCGCGTGAGAAGCTGAGATTCTTAACTTTCACAAGCTCAGTGTTCAACATACTTTTGTTGTTTCCTTGCTTTAAAAACGCCAATTATGGCTGCAATAGTAATGAGTCTACTTTAGAATTAAAAGCGCTGTTCAATTAATTATTAAAAACAGAAAACAAAGGCAGGGATTTGAAAGCATTGAGAAATTCATTCCTCATCAACATTTCTTTACCACTAACTAGCAATTAATTTGTCGAGTGACTTCCCTTTTATCTAGCAACAAGTCAAAATTAGCGGTTAATTCTCCGTTTTTTATTAATTTTTAGGAATCATCATGCTTGAAGCGATTGCGTTTCTTATTATCGGTCTAGGTTTTTTGGTGTGGAGTGCAGATAAGCTGGTCTACGGTGC
Source organism: Vibrio sp. 10N.239.312.C11 (assembly GCF_041466065.1). NCBI lineage: Bacteria > Pseudomonadati > Pseudomonadota > Gammaproteobacteria > Vibrionales > Vibrionaceae > Vibrio > Vibrio sp. 10N.239.312.C11. Next base: position 63,647 of record NZ_JBFSRZ010000011.1, on the reverse strand, counting down.
CGCTGCTCTTGCTCGCAACTTCGGTATTTCACCACTAGTTATCGGTATGACAATCTTAGCAATGGGATCTTCAGCTCCTGAAATGATGGTTTCTGCTACAGCAGCCCTTGATGGTAAAACAGATACGGCGGTAGGTAATGTATTAGGCTCAAACATCGCTAACATCGCGCTGATTTTAGGTATTACAGCCCTTATCAAGCCATTATCGATTAGCTCTGGTGTGATTCGTCGTGAACTACCTTTAATGATAGGTGTCACTCTATTAGCGGGCGCACTGCTTTGGGATAATCACTTAGGTTTCTATGAAGGTGTGTTGTTGTTTGTTCTTTTTGCCGCTTTCTTATTTGCGATGCTGCAAATCAGCCGTAGTGAGAAAAAGAACGGTGATGCCTTTCTTGACGAACAAGAATCTGAAGTTCCTGAAGGCGTGAGCAACCCCAAAGCCGCAATGTGGGTGGTGGTTGGCCTGATTATTCTACCTCTAGCGGCCAACATGTTGGTTGACAACGCGGTTGTAATCGCGAAGTTCTTTGGTATGAGCGACCTTGTGATTGGTTTAACCATTATTGCCGTTGGCACAAGTTTACCTGAACTTGCAGCATCACTAGCTGGTGTTATGAAAGGTGAAGATGATATGGCTGTGGGTAATATCATTGGCTCAAACGTATTCAACATCCTTGCCGTGATGGGTATCCCAGGCATCCTAAACCCTTCCATCTTGAGCGAGTTTGCAATGGGTCGTGACTTCTGGGTGATGCTAGGCGTATCACTACTCCTTGTTATCATGGCACTAGGAAAATCTCGTAGCGTGAATCGTATCGAAGGCGGCGTGTTAATCGTGACGTTTGTGGCGTATCAAAGTTACCTACTAATGAACATGTCAGCTTAATTGTTGATTTAACTTCCCGTACTTGGAGTATTTGATGTCTCAGCCATTTGATTATTGCAGCGTTGCAAAACAAGTTTTGGAAACTGAAGTTGCAGGTCTCACGCAATTAGACCAATATTTTAATGATGATTTTAGCAAAGCTTGCGACCTAATCCTGAACAACAAAGGCAAAGTCGTAGTGATGGGCATGGGCAAATCAGGCCACATTGGTAACAAAATAGCAGCCACACTGGCAAGCACTGGTACATCGGCTTTCTTTGTACACCCAGGTGAAGCAGCGCATGGTGATTTGGGAATGATCGAACCTGGCGATATTGTGATAGCAATATCCAACTCAGGTGAATCAGGAGAAATCCTCAGCCTATTCCCAGTATTAAAGCGTTTAAACATTAAGATTATCAGCATGACTGGCAAGCCGGCATCAAACATGGCGACTTTATCTGATATTCATTTACAGATTTCAGTACCCGAAGAAGCGTGTCCCCTAGGTTTAGCACCAACAACCAGTACTACCGCTACTTTGGTTATGGGTGATGCATTAGCCGTTGCACTTTTACAGGCAAGAGGTTTTACCGCTCAAGATTTTGCACTGTCTCATCCTGGTGGTGCTTTGGGCCGTCAACTGCTGTTGAAACTAGACGACATCATGCACACCGGCGATTCACTCCCAATTGTTGCTCCGGATGCACTAGTTCGAGATGCCCTGTTAGAGATATCTCAAAAAGGCTTGGGTATGACGGCAATCGTCGGTGAAGATGGCCAAATGAAGGGCATTTTTACCGATGGTGATTTACGCCGTATCTTAGATAAACGTATTGATATTCATAGCACGCAGATCGGCGATGTAATGACACTGAACCCAACGGTAGCAGAACCAAACATGCTCGCAGTTGAGGGCTTAAATTTGATGCAAGCTAAGAGCATCAATGGCTTGATGTTGTGTGATAGTGGCAAATTAGTAGGCGCTTTAAATATGCATGACTTACTGAAAGCAGGAGTAATGTAATGTCACAAACAGTCGAAACTCTATACGGCACGGTAGATTCAGAAGCGTTTGCCGTAGCAAAAGAGATCAAATTGCTTATTTGCGATGTCGATGGCGTGTTCTCAGATGGTCGCATCTACATGGGTAACAATGGTGAAGAGCTAAAAACTTTCCATACGCGCGACGGTTACGGCATTAAATCGTTGATGAACGCCGGCGTTGAAATCGCAATCATCACTGGCCGTAAATCTCAAATTGTTGAGAATCGAATGACCGCTCTCGGTATCAAGCTAATTTATCAAGGTCAGGATGATAAAGTTAAAGCCTACCAAGATATTTGCGATAAGCTTTCAATCAATCCTGAAAACACAGGTTATATCGGAGACGATTTAATCGATTGGCCTGTAATGGCAAAGGTTGGCTTGAAGGTATGTGTGGCAGACGGCCACCCATTGCTTGCACAAAGAGCCAACTACGTAACCACCATTAATGGTGGTTACGGTGCTGTTCGTGAAGTCTGCGACCTTATTTTACAAGCAAGAAACGAACTCGACGTGCACAAAGGTTTAAGCATATGAGTTTTAATCGTATTATCTATTTAATACTCATCTTTATTGCCTCTTGGTCGGCCTATTACTTGTACGACAAAGAGCAAACATCGACGATACAAGTAGATCCAAACTTGGAACTGCCTGCGTTTAGCGGAAAGAATCTTGATAACATTAGCTATGGCGAAAGCGGTATTCGTAGCTACCGAGTTGAATCAACTAATCTAGAGCACTACTCGGTCGTTGGCGATACGCACTTTCAAGACCCTATTCTTTCAGTATTCCGTGAAGGGCATACGATAGAATGGCGAGTGACCGCTGATCGCGCAATTATGGATGAAAATCAAGTCATCACTTTTTATGACAATGTTGTGGCGAAAAACCTGTTGCCAGATGCTAGCTTCGATACAATGACCACAGATAAAATGGTTGTTGAACTGACTAGCCGAGATTTTTATTCAGACACTCCGGTCCATATGATCGGTACATTTTTTGAAAATGAGGGGCAAGCAATGAAAGGGAACTTCGGTACCAACAATGCGACCCTCTTTAATTCTGTTCAGGGTAGATATGAAACTCTCACACCTTAGTTTATTGGCTTTGACCCTTGCGGCGTCTAATGTCTATGCTCTATCTTCGGATAGCGAGCAGCCTGTCTATATTGATTCAGACAGTCAGCAATTAGATATGAAAAGCAATCAAGTAACCTTTCTTGGCGATGTGAACCTTAAACAAGGTAGCATCAATATCAATGCCGATAAGGTCATTGTTACACGTAATGCCGTCAACGGTGAAATTGAAGAAATACAAGGTTTCGGAAAGCCCGCAACCTTTTCTCAACTTACTGACGATGGGAAAACACTCTATGGTGAAGCTGACGATTTACATTACCAGCTGATTGCCGATAGATTGATCATGACTAAGAACGCGATGCTATCTCAAGATGGCAGTATCATTCGTGGCTCTAAGATTACCTATCAGATCACCTCTCAAAAGTTGGTTGCCGATAGTGATAGCAGTGAGCGTGTATCAACGGTTTTACAACCAGCGGAAGTGAATAAGTAATCATGGCAGTCCTTACAGCAAAGAACCTAGCGAAGACCTACGGAAAACGTAAAGTTGTAACAGACGTAAGCTTGCAAGTAGAGTCAGGTCAGATCGTCGGGCTACTTGGCCCAAACGGTGCAGGTAAAACCACCTCTTTCTATATGATAGTGGGTCTGGTTGCGCGTGATGAAGGTACTATCAGCATTGACGACCGAGACATCAGTATCTTACCAATGCACAGTCGTTCTCGTCTTGGTATCGGTTACCTTCCTCAAGAAGCATCCATTTTTCGTAAATTGTCAGTTGAAGACAACATCATGGCTGTTTTGCAAACGCGCGATGAGATGACTAACGCACAACGTCAAGATAAGCTGGAAGATCTTCTCGAAGAGTTTCACATCCAACATATTCGAGCGAGTAATGGTATGGCTTTGTCGGGTGGTGAGCGTCGACGTGTTGAGATTGCTCGTGCACTAGCAGCAAACCCTCAATTCATTCTCCTGGACGAACCTTTTGCCGGTGTTGACCCTATATCGGTTATCGATATCAAAAAAATCATCGTTCACTTACGCGATCGCGGCTTAGGCGTTTTGATTACCGACCACAACGTTCGTGAAACATTAGACGTGTGTGAAAAAGCTTACATCGTAAGTCAAGGGCATCTAATAGCTGAGGGAACTCCTGAAGATGTTCTCAATAACGAACAAGTTAAACAAGTTTATCTAGGCGAACAATTCCGTCTATGATTAGATAGAGAGTATCGAGAGTTCTTAGAATAATAACTAGGTAAGTAACACTGAATGAAACCCTCATTACAACTTAAGCTAGGCCAACAGTTAGCAATGACTCCTCAATTGCAACAAGCGATTCGTTTGTTGCAATTGTCTACTTTGGATTTGCAACAAGAGATTCAAGAAGCACTTGAATCGAACCCACTACTCGATGTCGAAGACGGCAATGAAGATACGCCAACATCGGAAGAAAAACCTAGCAGTGACGAGAAAGAAACAGTTGAAACAGTTGAAACAGTTGAACAAGACTTACCTGACAGCTCCGATTTAATCGAAAAATCAGAGATCGGCAACGAACTAGAAATCGATACAACTTGGGAAGACGTTTACAGCGCAAACACAGGTAACACTGGCATTGCGATTGATGACGATATGCCCGTTTATCAAGGCGAAACCACACAAAGTCTATACGATTACCTGCTCTGGCAACTCGATTTAACACCATTTACTGAAACTGACCGCAGCATAGCTTTTGCGCTAATTGATGCTATCGATGACCGCGGTTACCTTACCGTATCTTGTGAAGACATCCTTGAGAACTTCGACAACGAAGAGATCGAGCTTGATGAAATTGAAGCCGTTCGTAAACGAATTCAGCAGTTTGATCCGCTAGGTGTCGGTTCTGTGAATCTGCAAGATTGCTTGTTACTGCAATTGGCGACCTTCCCACAAGATACCCCTTGGCTTAACGAAGCTAAGTTAGTACTTACTAGCCATATCGACCAACTCGGCAATCGCGATTACAAACTGGTTATCAAAGAGACCAAGTTGAAAGAAGCGGAACTACGCGAAGTTTTGCAATTAATCCAACAGCTGGACCCTCGCCCTGGCAGTAAGATCACGCCAGACGAAACCGAGTATGTGGTTCCTGACGTATCCGTCTTCAAAGAGCTTGGGAAATGGTTGGTCACCATCAATCCAGATAGCGTGCCAAAACTAAAAGTGAATCAACAATACGCGGCCCTTAGTAGCAAAGGCAGTAGTGCTGACAACCAATTTATCCGCTCAAATTTGCAAGAAGCAAAATGGCTAATTAAAAGTCTAGAGAGCCGAAATGAAACACTACTAAAAGTCGCTCGGTGTATTGTTGAACATCAACGCGGTTTCTTCGAACATGGCGCAGAAGCCATGAAGCCGATGGTACTGAATGATGTGGCTTTAGCTGTTGATATGCACGAATCCACGATCTCTCGTGTGACGACTCAAAAATTCATGCACACACCGCGTGGCATCTTCGAGCTCAAGTACTTTTTCTCAAGCCATGTCAGCACTGACAATGGCGGTGAATGTTCATCTACAGCAATTCGCGCACTCATTAAGAAGCTTGTCGCAGCGGAAAATACCGCAAAGCCTCTAAGTGATAGTAAGATTGCTGCTTTACTGGCTGACCAAGGAATTCAGGTAGCTAGACGTACCATAGCGAAATACCGTGAATCTCTGGGCATTGCCCCATCGAGTCAGCGTAAACGCCTGCTATAAACTAAAGTAGTTAGCTCTTTATTCATTAACGATTGATTAGTTAACTATTAATTTAGTTGTAACCTGGCAACCAACTGAAAAGGAAAGTCTATGCAAATCAATATTCAAGGCCATCACGTTGATCTTACCGATTCAATGCAAGACTATGTTCACACCAAATTCGACAAACTTGAGCGCTTCTTTGATCATATCAATAGTGTTCAAGTTGTTTTAAAAGTTGAGAAAATCAATCAAATCGCAGAAGCTACCCTGCATATAAATCAAGGGGAAATTCATGCGACAGCAACAGATGAAAGCATGTATGCCGCGATTGATTCATTGGTTGATAAACTTGTTCGCCAACTCAACAAGCACAAAGAAAAACTAAGTAGTCACTAACATGCAATTAAGCGAAGTACTTTCATTGGACTGCACTAAAAGTGCAGTCCAATGCACAAGCAAAAAAAGAGCCCTTGAGCTGATCAGTCAAATCGCAGCAGAAAGCTGCGGTCAAGATTCAACAGAACTGTTTGAGTGCATGCTGAGCCGTGAAAAAATGGGCAGTACAGGTATCGGTAACGGTATTGCGATTCCCCATGCACGCATGAATGTCAGTGATAAAGCGATTGCTGTATTAATACAATGCCAAGACCCAATCGAATTTGATGCTATCGATAACCGCCCAGTTGATCTACTGTTTGCTCTACTTGTTCCTAGTGAACAATGTAAAGAGCATCTGAAAACCCTTTCTTGTATGGCAGAGCGACTTAACGACAAGCAGACTCTTAAACAGTTGCGTAATGCTCAAAGCGATCAAGAGCTTTACGACATCATGATTCAAGTGCCAACTTGCGAGTAATAACATGCGATTAATCGTTGTCAGTGGCCAGTCAGGAGCCGGGAAAAGTGTTGCGCTACGAGTTCTTGAAGACTTGGGGTATTACTGTGTTGATAACCTACCAGTAAACCTGCTCAACGACTTCGTCGAATCGGTACGCGAGATCAATCAAAACGTCGCTGTTAGCATTGATATTCGTAACCTACCAAAAGAGCCTCAGTTAGTTACAGAAACGCTAGACCAGCTAGAAGCCGCCACAGATATAGACCTAAACGTCTTATTTCTAGATGCGAGTAAACAGACGCTACTCAAGCGCTACAGCGAAACACGCAGAATTCATCCTTTATCGATCGGCCAAGAAAAACTCTCTCTTGAACAAGCTATTGATTTAGAAAAAACACTTCTGACTCCTCTTGTAGAGCAAGCCAGCATTGTGATTGATAGCAGTGACTGTAACCTCTACGAATTGAGTGAACAGGTTCGTTTCAAAGTTGAGGGCAAAGAAAAACAAGAACTCATTATCGTTTTTCAGTCTTTCGGCTTTAAGTTCGGCCTACCAAGTGATGCCGATTATGTGTTTGATGTTCGATTTCTGCCAAACCCTCACTGGGAACCGGCACTACGACCATTGACGGGACTTGATGCTCCAATTCACTCTTTCCTAGAGAAACACGCTGAAGTTCTTGAACTCAAGCAACAAATTCAAGGCTTTGTTGAGCAGTGGTTACCCATGTTAGAGAAGAATAATCGCAGTTACCTAACGGTCGCGATTGGTTGCACTGGCGGCAAACACCGCTCAGTTTATCTAACTCAGAAAATTGGTGAATACTTCGAACAACTCGGTCATCAAGTTCAAATCAGACATGCCTCCCTAGAGAAGCACCAACAAGGCTAACCATGGAATTAACTCGAACTGTACTGATCCAAAATCGCTTGGGTCTTCACGCTAGAGCAGCCGTAAAATTGGTTGAGCTTGCCCAAAGTTTTGATGCAACTATCACGATCCATAGCGAAGAAGATAAAATCGCAACTGCAGACAGTGTGATGGGGTTGCTTATGCTGGAATCAGCGCAAGGGCAACACATCACGATCCAAGCTACAGGCACCGATTCACAACAAGCACTTGATGCTGTTTGCCACCTCATTGAAGACAAGTTTGATGAAGGTGAGTAGCGAAAACGAGTCACTCACAACACTGAAGACTCAAACTTCGAACCAACCAGTATTAAATCTTAGTTCTAGCTAAGTTTATGATTTAAATAAGCCCCAGAATTAAGTTACTATCCCAAGCATTGTTAGAATAAAAAATAGGAGGAAAATATGGCAGAGCAATTAGAATTCGACCAAGCTCACCAAACCCTCCAAGAAGTCAGCGAAGCCCTAGAAAACGGCCGATTTGTTCACGTACGTCGACAACTTCAGGACATGGAACCTGAAGATATTGCACACCTTTTAGAAGCCTCCCCTCGCAAAAGTCGTGACGTACTCTGGCAACTCACCGATCCAGAAGACTACGGTGAAATTCTTGATGAACTAAACGAAGACGTCAAAGATGCGCTTGTGTCGAAAATGGCACCAGAAACCTTGGCAGAAGCAACAGAAGGTATGGAAACCGATGACGTCGCGTACGTACTTCGAAGCCTACCCGACGATGTTTCTCGCGAAGTCCTTTCTCAAATGGACTCCGTCGATCGTGCATTAGTAGAAACCGCCCTTTCGTACCCAGAAGATTCAGCGGGTGCGATCATGAATACCGACGTAATCACGATTCGTGGCGACGTCGATGTCGACGTTGTATTGCGCTATATGCGTATGCGTGGCGAATTGCCCGACGCAACCGATGCTCTGTATGTTATTGATGAAGAAGAACGTCTGATCGGTAACCTATCGCTTACCACACTAGTAACAACTCAGCCCGATGTTCAGGTTTCCGAAGTGATGGAAGATGCTGACGAAGCGATTGCGGTTGAAACCAGTGCTTCCGATATCGCCAGTCTGTTCGAACGTCGTAATTGGGTTTCTGCACCCGTTGTTGATAGTAACCAGCATCTTGTTGGTCGTATCACTATCGATGACGTGGTTGATGTTATCCGTGAAGACGCCGAGCACTCAATGATGAGCATGGCGGGTATGGACGATGACGAAGATACTTTCGCTCCAGTCGTAAAATCTGCTCGTCGTCGTAGTGTCTGGTTGGGTGCTAACGTACTCGCAGCACTTGCTGCTGCATCTGTATCCAATATGTTTGAAGCAACACTCGACCAAATGGCAGCGATTGCGGTTCTAATGACTATCGTACCTTCAATGGGCGGGGTTGCTGGTAACCAAACCGTTGCACTTGTGATTCGTGGTTTAGCACTCGGTCATATCGGTGACAGTAACAAACGCGAACTACTACTCAAAGAGGCGGCCATCGGCTTCCTAAACGGCGTGTTATGGGCTGTTATCATTGGCGGTATAGTGGTTGCTTGGAAAGGTAACTGGATACTGGGAGGCATCATCTCAGCTGCAATGATGACCAACTTGATTGTCGCTGGTATCGCCGGTGTAACCATCCCGGTAATGCTAAAAAAGATGAATATCGATCCAGCACTTGCGGGCGGTATGGCACTGACCACAGTAACCGATGTTATTGGCCTATCGGTGTTCTTAGGCTTAGCAACCATACTGATCTAGTTATCATAAGCTGCTAGCCTATTTTTGGCGAAATACAGAAAACAAAAAGGGAGCCATCGGCTCCCTTTTTTAATTCATCATATTGGCGCTAACTTCATTACTCACCCGCGACTTTCATCGACTCAAGCAAGATAGAACCCGTTTGAATTTGTGAACGCGTTTCAACATCGTTACCAACCGCAACAATCTGAGTGAACATGTCTTTTAGGTTACCCGCGATCGTCACTTCAGATACTGGGTATTGGATTTCTCCATTCTCAACCCAGAAACCTGCTGCGCCACGTGAATAATCACCGGTCACGGTATTAACGCCTTGACCCATTACTTCAGTCACAAGGAAGCCGGTTCCTAATTCTTTTAGCATCTGCTCAAAGTTTTGACCCGTTGATTTAACGAACCAGTTATGAATACCACCAGCATGACCTGTTGGTGTCATATCCATTTTACGTGCGGCATAACTGGTTAGCAGGTAAGTTGCTAACACACCATCCGTGATAATTTCACGATCTTGAGTGTAAACACCTTCGCTATCGAATGGGCTTGAAGCCAAACCACGTAAGATATGAGGACGCTCAGAAATGTTAAACCAATCAGGTAGAATTTTCTGACCTAGGTGATCCAATAAGAACGATGACTTACGGTATAGGTTACCACCACTGATCGCCATCACAAGGTGGCCAATCAAGCCAGTCGCGACATCGTTAGCAAACATGATTGGGTATTGGCCTGTTGGTAGCTTTTTCGCATCCAAACGGCTAATGGTCTTTTCTGCTGCTTCTTGACCTACGCGCTCAGGCGTCCATAGCTCATCACGGTGACGTGCAACGGTATAGCTATAGTCTCGCTCCATCTCACCGTTAGCGCCTTGTCCAATCACACAGCAGCTCGTGCTATGGCGGCTTGATGCGTAGCTAGCTAGTAAGCCATGGCTGTTACCATAAACTTTAACGCCATAATGGCTGTCGTAGCTTGCACCATCACTTTGCTTGATCTTATCGCTATAAGCTAGCGCTTGCTTCTCAGCTGCAATCGCAATCTCAGCGGCATAGTCAGGGTTTGGTTCATCAGGGTGGAAAAGATCCAAGTCTGGAATTTCTTTTACCATGTATTCTTTTGCTGCAGGACCAGCAAACGGGTCTTCAGAAGTGTACTGAGCGATATCAAGCGCAGCCGCGACTGTTTGAGCAATTGCCTTCTCACTCAGATCAGATGTAGATGCGCTGCCTTTTTTCTGACCGCGGTAAACAGTAATACCTAGAGCACCATCACTATTAAATTCAACGTTTTCCACTTCACACATACGTGTTGAAACACTTAAACCCGTTGACTTAGTAATAGCAACCTCAGCGGCGTCTGCACTCACTGATGCCATATCCAACGCTTTAGCTACTGCGGCTTCTAGCTCAACTCGTTGTTGGGCGACTTTCTGTTTTACATCCATATCTATTCTAATTTTTTAGGTCAATATTACGTAGGATAACAAGAATTTCGCTTTCTCCCCAAGATTCTTGCTAAAATAGGCAATATATTCGTTTGAGATAGTGACATAGGCAGAAAAGATGGCTCGCAAAAACCAAAAAGCCCCATGGGAACCAGAAGAAGAAATCATCTGGGTAAGTAAGACAGAAATGAAAACGGACATGGACGCCCTGCAAAAGCTGGGAGAAGAGCTTGTTGGCCTAAAGCCTTCTGTATTAGACAAATTTCCGCTGTCTGAAGATTTGGCACAAGCGATTAAAGATGCACAACGCTTTAAAAATGAAGCGAAGCGCCGTCAACTTCAATACATTGGTAAAGTAATGCGCAGTGTCGATCCAGAGCCAATTCAAGCGGCTTTAGATAAGATTCGCAACAAACACTCTCAAGCAACAGTTGAACTGCACAAACTAGAACAACTGCGTGATCGTGTTGTTGCAGAAGGCGATGCGGCCATTTCAGACGTTATGGAAATGTACCCTGAAGCAGACCGTCAACGTCTTCGTCAGCTCGCTCGTCAAGCTAACAAAGAGAAAGCGGCAAACAAACCGGCTAAGTCTTCTCGTGAAATATTCCAAATCTTAAAAGAGCTAAAGCTAGGCGACTAATCTTCGCCGCCCTTTAATCAGAAAGATAATAAAAGACCTAGCGCATGCTAGGTCTTTTTGTTTTTGACGCACTCGATATCAAGAAGATCTCAATATCAATAAGTACTCACAGGAGTGAAAAAATCATCATTCACCCGCTTTAACAAACGAGCTTAGCTCTTGCTGTGGATGTTCAGCCGTCAGTGTCTCTATCGAGTCTGCAACCAACACCTTACCTAGCGCTACAAAAACGAACTTATTTGCGATACTGCGTGCATCACCTAAGTGGTGAGTAACCATCAATACCGTAATGTTTCGCTCGGCGGCTAATCGCCTAACAAGGTTAAGCATTTCCTCACGAAGCAAAGGGTCAAGCGCAGAGAAAGGCTCATCAAGCAACCAAATATCATGAGGCTGAACAAAGCATCTAGCTAACGCGACACGCTGACGTTGACCGCCCGATAAGTGCTCAGGCAATCTATCTAAATACTCAGCGACACCCACTTGTGCAGCGGCCTGTTCGACTTCGTGCTTTTGGGTTGCCGTAAGCTTTAGCCCTGGATGTAAGCCTAAGCCAATATTTTCACGTACGGTGAGATGGGCAAACAGGTTGTGCTCTTGAAACAACATCGCTAATGGACGCTGATGTGCTTCTTTGCCAATCAGTGATTGTCCCGCTACAGAGATCTCACCCGAAGTGGGCTCAATAAACCCAGCAACCAATGCCAACAGCGTTGATTTACCTGCGCCACTTGGCCCCATCAGCGCAACAATATCGCCCTGCTCAGCTTGAAAATCAAAGCAAAACAACTCTCTGTGATAGTGGTAGTCCACATCTTTCATCACTAACATCATCGGTTCCTCAACTCTTTAGCATCGAGCTTAGATCTTCGAGTAAATAAAAATTCAATCAGGCTAAAGCTGCCAACACTCAGTAACAGTAAGCTCACGGAAACCACAGCTGCGGCTTCCATTTGATAGCTGCCTAATAATTGGAATAGGTACAAAGGCAGAGTTCTAAAATCTTGGCTACCAAACAAAGCAATCGCACTTAAGTCACCCATTGCTAACATAAAGCTGATCGAGAAAGCTTGTGCCATCGGTTTACGCAATGCACGCCACTCCACTAGCCTAAAACGCGTGAAACCAGTCATTCCCAAACTTGCGCACACATACTGATACTGCTGAGACAAATGCAGCATAGGTTGAGCCAAGGTTTTAATTACGTAAGGAAGCGCCATTAAACTGTTTACTGCAATCACGATAAAGAAAGCTAAGCTGAAAACATCGGTGAATGAACGCAGTAATAAGAAGAGCCCCGTACTGATCACAAGCCCGGGAGTAACTAAGATAATAGTGCCAATCAGCTCGATTTTATCGGCTCGAAAATTCTTATTCTGTAAGCGCCATGCTCGACTAGTCAGCAGTATGGCGATACCAATACCAACCGCGATAACACTTGCTAATGACGCGACTTTAACCGAGGTCATTAACGCAGCCCAAAACGGCTCGCTGCTCAGTACGATTAATGCCTGCGAGTTAATGCCACTGACGATAACCATAGCTAATGGCGGCAATACCAGCATTGAGACGGTGATGATCCAAAAGCTATCCCAAGCTTTTGACCACCAGCTATCCTTAACCAAATATTTCTCTTCCGACAATTGACTGGCTGTCACTGAAATAGGTTTCGATAGGCGTTGAATGCTCACAGCTAGCACACCACACAGCAGCATTTGCCATATCGCGAGCAAGGCACCAGCCTGCAGGTCAAAGTCGAATTTAATCGCCTGATAAATAGCGAGTTCGATAGTGGTTGATTTAGGTCCACCGCCTAGTGCCATCACGGTAGCAAAGCTGGTAAAACACAGCATGAAGACCAAACCACACACATGTGGCAGTTGCTGTCTTAAGCGAGGCCATTCAACCCATCTGAATTTGTTCCAATGACTCATACCCAAATGAGCACACAGCTTATGCTGCTCGGCAGGTACGGTATCTAAAGCTTGTAAAAGTAAACGGCTAGCATAAGGCAGGTTAAAGAAGACATGTGCGAGCAAAATACCATTCAACCCATAAATCGAGAATGGCAGTTTAATATCGAAGTTCGCCAGAAATTTAGCTAACCAACCACTGTTTCCATAAATAGCTAGCAAACCAAATACGCCAACTAGTACGGGCAAAACCAAGGTCGAAGCAAACAGCCTTAACAACAAGGCCCGTCCAAAAAATTGTCTGCGACACAGAGCATGAGCAATAGGTATAGCAAAGCCAACACTCAGCATCGTTGAGAGTGTCGCTTGATAGAAACTGAATTTCGTTACATGCCAATAGTAAGGATCGGACCATACTTGGCTGATATCAAGAGAAGGGGCATTGCTAAGCAATGCCCCAACTGCTGAAACCACGAAGGTGGTAATGAGTATCGCAACCCAAACCCCGACCTTAGGTGTTTTCTTTATCATAAATTGATTTTTTACCGTAAATGGTTCACTCCAAACATAACGAATGAACCTTTAAATACAGAAAGCTAGTTTTTTAAAAGTACGTTAGAAAACTCATGTTCCTAAATAATAAGTTAAATCGTAAGTTAAAAAGTAAGCGCATTCTGCCATTCACGAATCCAAGGCTTACGCTTCTCGGCGATCTCTTCTGGTGTGAAGCTTAGCGCTTTCTGAGGAACCGTAAGTTGCTCGAACCCTTTTGGTAGCTCAACATCGGTCACTGGGTACATCCAGTTGCCAGTAGGCATCGCCGATTGGAACTCATCACTTAAGATAAATGCCATAAACTCACCGGCAAGCTTTTCGTTCTTGCTACCTTTAACCTTCGCTGCCACTTCCACTTGAGTGTAATGACCTTCTTCAAAGCTTGCAGCTGCGTACTTAGAATCACTTTCTGCAATGATGTGATAAGCCGGAGACGTTGTGTAAGACAACACTAAATCAGACTCGCCTTCTAGGAACATAGAGTAAGCTTCAGACCAACCTTTAGTCACAGTCACCGTTTTCTGAGCAAGCTTCTTCCATGCTGCAGTTGCTTCATCACCGTAAACCGACTTCATCCATAGCATCATGCCTTGGCCTGGTGTTGATGTACGTGGATCTTGATAGATAACCTTAAGATCGTCACGTTGCTCAACCAGTTCTTTCAGGCTCTTTGGCGGGTTTGCTAGCTTCTCTTTGTTATAGATAAACGCAAAGTAACCAAAATCATAAGGAACAAAGGTACTGTCGTTCCAACCATTAGGAAGCGTCACAGATGATGTATCAACACTGTGCTCAGCCAATAAGCCCGTAGATTTCGCTTCAGCCATGAGATTATTATCTAGGCCTAAAATGATGTCAGCTTTGCTGTTGCCACCTTCAAGACGTAAGCGGTTTAGAATAGACACACCATCTTCTAACGCGACAAAATTCACATCACAACCACACTTTTCTTCGAATGCTTTTTCAACGGCAGGACGAGGGCCCCAATCCGCAGCAAAAGAGTCGTAAGTGTAAACCGTTAAGGTGTTGTCTGCTGCGAAGGCAGAAAAAGAGATGGCTGTAGTAACAGCAAGAGTTGTTAATGTTAATTTCACTGGACGCTCTCCATGGTCTGAGCGGCACAGGTTTGAGGGAGGAGAACGGTAGAGGTTGTTCCTAACTCAATTCCTACGCCAGCATTATCTGGTTCAGGTTTACGGGTCCCAAGTGTCTGCTTGATCTCAGCTCGCATTCATTATTTGAATGGTTCGCTCCCCGATGAGTGTTCAGGATTGTAATTTGATTTTTAACAATAAGCCATCAAGTTTGGATCAATTACGTTGATCGTACCCCCAACGTGGCACTAAACCTTGCTCGATACCAAGATGGTCTAGAATGCGTGCCACCATAAAGTCGACCAGGTCTTCAATCGACTTAGGTTGATGATAAAAACCCGGAGCTGCAGGCATAATCGTCACGCCCATGGTCGAGAGTTTGTGCATATTCTCTAGATGCAACGTAGAAAATGGCGTCTCACGAACCACCAACAACAACTGTCCTCGCTCTTTCATAACCACGTCGGCTGCACGCTCGATTAAGTTATCTGATAGGCCATGAGCAATCGATGCCAAGCTTCCTGCAGAGCATGGACACACCACCATCTGCTTCGGTGCTGCTGAACCAGATGCAACCGGTGAGAACCAATCATCTTTGCCACACACCACCAGCTTTTCTGGGTCGCAATCTAAATGCTTAACCAAAGCTTGTTTCGCAGCATCTGGCCCAGCAGGTAACTTAAGTTCATGCTCGGTCGCCAACACCACTCGCGCTGCCGATGATATCAGCAAGTAGACCTGATAATCGGCGGCCAAAAGGCATTCAAGTAAACGCAGGCCATAAGGCGCACCGGATGCGCCAGTGAAAGCCAGAGTTATCGCTTTATCGTGTTTTGTCATGTTCTCAATTACTTCAAATTATAAGGTCGAGGATGCGTTAACCTTTGAGTGCCAATCCATCCAACAGTTTCTGGTGAATACCACCAAAGCCACCATTACTCATTACCAAGATTTGGTCACCCGCTTTTGCCTCAGAGACAATCTTAGCAACGAATGCATCCATATCATCACTCACGTGCGCGGGTTGGTGACACGCATCGGCGACGTCTTGTACCGACCAATCAATGTTATCGGGTTGGAATAAGTAAGTAGAATCCGCTTGCATCAACGAATCAGCCAGCGTTTCTTTGTGCACTCCACGCTTCATCGTGGCAGAACGAGGCTCTAAAACGGCAATTATTTTTTTCGTGTCGACCTTATTACGTAAGCCGCCCAGCGTAAGTTCAATTGCCGTTGGGTGATGAGCAAAATCGTCATAGACAGAAACGCCTGCCACTTCGCCTTTAAACTCTAGACGACGTTTGGTGTTGATGAACTTCGCCAACGATTCACACGCTAAATCAGATGTCACCCCTACATGTCGCGCAGCTGCAATTGCCATCAAAGCATTATTGACGTTATGGTCGCCAACCAAATCCCAGTCGACAGTTCCTACGCATTCGCCTTGGAAGTACACTCCAAATTGAGACCCGTCTTTAACCAGCTTCTTGGCATCCCAATCACCTTGTTCACCACTCGATTCTATCTCACTCCAGCATCCGCGAGATAAAACATCTTGAATAGCCGTATCTTCTTTAGGAGAGAAAATTCGGCCATTACCTGGCACAGTGCGCACTAAGTGGTGGAACTGACGCTTAATCGCCTCAAGATCATCGAAGATGTCAGCATGATCGAACTCGAGGTTATTCATTACCAAGGTTCTTGGGTGGTAGTGAACGAACTTAGATCGTTTATCAAAAAAAGCACTGTCGTATTCGTCGGCTTCGACCACGAAGAACATGCTTTCACCAAGGCGAGCAGAAATACCAAAGTTACCCAACACGCCGCCCACTAAGAAGCCAGGCGCATAGCCACAGTCTTCTAAAATCCAAGCCAGCATGCTCGATGTTGTTGTCTTGCCATGCGTTCCCGATACCGCTAATACCCAACGATCATGCAACAAGAATTCTTGCAACCATTGCGGCCCTGACGTGTATCTAAGGTTGTTATCCAATACATACTCAACACACGGGTTGCCACGACTCATCGCATTACCAATCACCACGAGATCTGGCCTTGGTTCTAACTGGCTTGGGTCAAACCCTTCAATAATTTCAATCCCTTGAGACTCCAACAAAGTGCTCATTGGTGGGTAAACATTCGCGTCACTACCGGTAACCTTGTGACCTAATTGACGAGCCAATACCGCAGCACCTCCCATGAAGGTGCCACAAATTCCTAAGATATGAATATGCATAAATTGCTTCCAAACGCTTGGCTAAATGAACCATGTCTAAATCAAACTACTGCACTCATTATCATTAAATGGCGATTAAAAGCGAGTAGCAATGCAAAACAAATTTAGTCGACATAGTAAGTGAGATCTGCGTCGCTTAGTTCATTACCATTAAAAAGATCTAACCTTTAGAATTTAAGTAGGCGTCTAGGTGAATAAAGCCCAAGTAAGAGGCAAATTCTATAGTGCTCAAATCCCCCCTAATATTGAGAGAAGTTTAAGGAAATAACATGTCTGAGATGCGCACCCTTGGTGAGTTCATTGTTGAGAAACAGAGTGACTTCCCCCATGCAAGCGGTGATCTATCATCCCTTTTGTCGTCTATTCGACTTGCTGCAAAAATTGTTAACCGTGAGATCAACAAGGCTGGTCTAGTCGACATCACTGGCGCTGTTGGTACAGACAACGTTCAAGGTGAAGAACAGCAAAAGCTAGACCTTTACGCGAACGACAAGTTTAAAGCGGCTCTAGAAGCTCGTGATCAAGTTTGTGGTGTTGCAAGTGAAGAAGAAGACGAAGCTGTCGCCTTCAATAAAGAGCTCAACAAAAACGCAAAATACGTCGTTCTGATGGACCCACTTGATGGTTCTTCAAACATCGATGTCAATGTATCTGTTGGTACAATCTTCTCTATCTATCGTCGAGTATCGCCTGTTGGTACCCCACCAACACAAGAAGACTTCCTACAGCCAGGACACAAGCAAGTAGCCGCGGGGTACGTAATTTACGGCTCTTCAACTATGCTTGTTTACACAACTGGTGCAGGTGTAAATGGCTTCACCTACGACCCATCTCTGGGCACCTTCTGTCTGTCTCATGAAAACATGATGATCCCTGATGAAGGTAAGATTTATTCCATCAACGAAGGTAACTACATTCGCTTCCCTACGGGTGTTAAGAAGTACATCAAGTACTGCCAAGAAAATGAGCCAAGCGACAATCGCCCTTACACATCACGTTACATCGGTTCTCTAGTATCAGATTTCCACCGTAATCTTCTGAAAGGCGGTATCTACTTATACCCAAGTACACAAAGCCACCCTCAAGGTAAACTGCGTCTGCTGTACGAGTGCAACCCAATAGCCTTCATCATGGAGCAAGCTGGCGGTATTGCCTCCGATGGCGCCCAACGCATCATGGATATAAAACCAACAGAACTGCACCAACGTGTGCCTTTCTTTGTCGGTTCTAAGAACATGGTGAAAAAGGTAGAAGAGTTCCTTGAACTTAACCGAGACTAACCGTCTCGCTTATTTTTCAAGTTAACGCCATTAAAAAAGCCAGCATTTACATGCTGGCTTTTTGTTCTACAACTCAGAATACATAGATGTTACGGATAGGTAACTATTACGAATTGTCCCGCTTACACCAGTCACCCGAAAGTATTTCTTTATTAGCCGTTAGATCAAGCTGATACAAATATACCCATGCTAGTCCAAATATAGTCTCTATTTGTTCGCGACGATACTCAACAGGAACATCTTCTAGCCGATCGAGCGAAGCCAAAACTTCATCGTTAATGATATAGACCTCGCCAACGACATTTTTCTTTCCAGAAATCATCGCCGGATAGGCACCTAAATCAAAAAGAGCGTATTCCTCAGGGGTGTCAAACCTTCCTAAGCACTTACACTGCTGCAAATAGTGGTGGTTGGACTGACCTTGCCTCAAGGTTCCATAAACAAAAACAAGTTGCTGCATAACCCCTCCTCAGCATTCGCATCCGCAAATCAATCACGACTCAAGTGTTACTCGAATTCAAATTGATAGAGAAGATCCACGGCACTGTCTAGCCCCGATACGGCTTCAACATAGAGATCCTGCATCAATCGATAACGAACAGTAAACTCACCTAACGAGTTAAAGATACCTACGCCATACTTCACCTGTAAACCAGGGAGAATGTAGCCGCTGACCGTAACCTGGGAATCATCTCCAGAGCCTGCAGTATCCAGTTGCAAGTCCTGTACGCCAAAAGCCTCACCAATTTCGCCGACAACCTTGCCGCTCTTCGCCAAGCTTAAGCCAATTAAGGTCGTTGTCATTGAACCATTCGACTCACCATCAATATCTTGACCACGCAAAATATAAGACAACGCGTTGGCTTGCGGCATCGCAGGATCAGAATAAATTTCGATGGTCGGCTCTGTCGCCGGGCCTGTCACTCGAATACCAGCAGTCACATCATCCTGAGTATTATCAGGGTTACGTATCGCATTGATCGCTACATATGGCTGATCCGGAGGCCCATTCATTAGAATCTTACCTTCTTTGATCAAGAGATCTTGTCCAAAGGATTGGTAAGTACCATCGACGATATTTACCTCACCTGTGATAAAAGGACCTTGGTCTTTTTGAGCCACGTTGAGCTTGCCGACCAAATCACCTTCAAGACCAAAAGCAGACAGTTTAAAGTCATCGCCAATGGAGATATTAATATTGGTCATCACATTGAATGGAATCGTGTCCTCGCTCTCTGGCTCAAGATCTTTATTCAAGATAACTTGATCAGAAGAGACGCCGATCGCTGACGGTGGTAAGTCTTCGACAACAATACGTCCCCACGGTAATGCGATATCACCAGTGATTTTCGCCAATTCCGGTGTGACATCAATGGTCATATCAGGCACGACCTTCACCTTAACCATAGGCGGGATATCAACCATCAACTCGTCGGCAAACACTCTGACATTAGAGTGCCATGCTTTAAGATCCTGCCAATCCCCGGAGCCTTCGATATCAAGGTGACCATCGGGTGTTTCAACATTGGCATCTAACTTCGCGCTGTAGCCGTCAAAATCGAGGTCAATACGACCATCTTTAATATCGACTGGTGTGACATCGCCTTTGACTTGAATACCATCAACAGAGAATTGACCAAAGACTTGAGGATGCATCAAAGAGCCTTTTACCTGTAGGTCACTCTCAAGATCGGCCTTCAACAGGCTGTATTCGCCGAGGATTGGCTGTAAGAAGTCCAGATGGAAGGTTGTCAGCTTAATTGCCGCATCGACCATTTTGTCTTCTGCGAGAATGTCTGGTAACGACACCGTGCCAGACAGGTCACCATTGTCAGACACATCCAACTTAAAGTCGGCGTTCAGTTGGTTGTCTTTTAGTTGGGCATTCAATGCAACGCTTTCCCAACCGAGTGTGATTGGCTCACCAACTTGTTGAACAGCCTGACCTTTCGGCATATCGACGCTTACCGTCACCTCAGGTTCACCTTGCTCTGACCACTTGGCATGAGCCGTCGCATTAACTAAGCCCTGTAATTGCGTTTCTTTAGGCATGAGCGCTTTAATCTGTTCGAAATCGAATTGGTTGATCGCCAATTTGGCCTCACCCGACTTTCCGACACGCACGTCTTCATCCAGACATACACTCGAACCCGATTGCTTCCAACAGTGCGCTTGAACGTCGGCATACTGCTTATCGACATCCGCCTGAATTGCGACAGGTTGATCTAATACCCAAGGCCCCTGCTGAGTGGTAATTCTGACTCTGTCTAACGACCCATCCCAAATAAGAGAAGGCTTCTGAATCAATTCTCCAGAGATAGCCAAACTGGTCGACACGATGTCGGATATCACATCAAGTGTTACGGTATGCTGCTTCTCACCGCCATTCACGGTTAAATCAATGCTTTCCACATTTTGTTCTTGATAACTCAAGTTCTTAGCTTTTAATACAAGATCGGCTTGAGCTTCAGGCAATGGCAGGGGAACCACCGAGCCACTAAGTGATAAGGATTCTAGTGTTGCTTCGTTATTCCAATCGACCTTATCAACATTAAGCGCGAAATCGACCTTTGGCTCTTTCGTTGGGCCACTAAGCTGGATATTACCCATCACTTTACCCGTCAGCTCTGGAACACTCTTATCTAACTGTGGGAAATTAATCGCAACGCCCATACCCCATTGCTTATCCAGTTGCCCTTGAGCCTTAATCGAATTAACACCGTGAGCCAAGCTCAAACCACTGGTTTTCAGTTTAGGTTCACCGCTCGCGCTGCGATCTGACGCTGACAACTGCCCTTTGATATCCAGAGGGTATTCTCGTAGGATCCCCTCAATATCGAGCTTAGGCAGTTCAATCGCCCAACCACCCGCTTGTGTCAGTTCACCCGAAGTGACGATGCTTCCGCTAATATTACCCTCGGCTTCTGGCCACTGTAGTCCAGGTTGAATGTCTTTGAGCGTCACATCGGCTTGCCAATTAACGAGCTTCTTCCAGTTAGCTTTAACTACACCATTTAGTTCGCCACCCAAGGTATTCAGTTTCAAGCGTTCAAGTTCAATCTGTTCCGTGGTGCCTTTACCTTGCAGATCTATTGTTAAGGCAGGTATCTCCTTACCATCTGCTTCAGCTTTAAGCTGCACATTAAAACCATCTAATGAACCATCGGCTTTGAATTTCTCAATTGCAGCTTGGTAGTCACTTTTACCTGTCAAAGGCCATTGCGCTTTACCTCCCTCTAAAACAAGGTCAAATGGCAGAGTCGGTTCTAAGGGTTGAATATCCCCAGACAACTTTGCCTCAATCAATTCGGAGAACTGAGACTCTAGGCTTAACTTAGCCACGCTGCCTTGTGCTTTCAGAGACAGTTTCTGACCAGCAAGATCGGTTTCTTTCACCAACGCACCCAAAGAAAGCTCTAGCGGATAGCCGCCCTTGAGCTCAACCTTCGTCGTTAGGTTCGCGCTTGCTTGTGGCATATCGAGTTCGAGACTGGAAACGTCAACCGTGTGTTTACCCGCGCGAGCTTCTAACCCGAGGTGATTCACAACAATTGGCGCTTCTTGTTCTAGAGTGAAACGGTTGAGATCAAAACGCTCCAACACAATCTGTAAAGGAATCCAAACTTCAGGCAACTCGATAGCTGTCTTAGTTGCAGTACCTGGCTCGACGATTTCTGATTGTGGATCTTCAGTAGACTCTGCAAGTTTAACCTTAAGATCATTGAATAAGGTTGGCGATACTGTCAGCTTTTCCCCCTGCATACTCAGGGCAGTAGAGAACAAACCCCATTCAATTTCATGACCTAAGATATTCAGTTTGATATCAGATAAAGCGATTCGATTAATGAAGATTGGTAGTGGTGTTTTTACCGATGTTACGGGCGGAGTAGGTTCTGCCGCTTCTGTAGAAGCTGGTGGCAATTCAGTAAGTGCGAAATCCAGCCCTTGAATCGCTAAGCGGTCAACACACACTTGAGGGTCGAGCAGACAGCGCGGATTGATAGCCAATGTCAAATTTTCAACCTTGGTATCGATATGTAGGCTATCATCTTTGAACTCGACATTGTTAAGCGTAAAGCTTGGGAAAAGAGCGCCTTTAGTACTTTCCACTTTCAGTTGTGGCAATGCTTTTTCGGCGCCCCACAACACAGTATTCAACCCCGAATTGGTGAACAAAACAAAACCTAGTAGGGCGATTAACAATAGCAAAATCGACGTCAATGAAATCGACGCCCACTTTATACACTGACCCACCACTTTGATCATAATTCTGGCCCTAAACTAAAGTGCAGTTGGAACTCATCACCTTTTTTCGCATCTAGACCCCAAGCAAAATCTAAACTCACAGGACCGACGGGGGACGCCCAGCGAATCCCTACACCAGTACCATGTTTCCACTCTGGCGTGTCATTGAATGCATCACCAATATCGTAGAAAGCCGCTCCCCACCAATTCCCAACTAAGCGATATTGGTATTCAAACGAACTGGTTGCAATGAATTTCGCACCCGTTAGTGCGCCACTTTCATCTCGAGGAGAGATAGACTCATAGCCATAACCACGGATGCTATTATCACCACCCGCAAAAAATCTTAAAGAAGGAGATAACTTATCAAATTCGTCCGCAAAGTTTCCGCCGAATTGAAGGCGGGTTAAACCTCGGTGGTTATTACCAATGCTTCGAATCCATGCGGTTTGCCCTTGAAAACGTACGACTTGGGTTTCAGATAACAAGGTATCATCAGCCGCTTCAACCATGATGGTTTGTTTATCGCCCCACATCGGCATTGAACCGCCTCGGGTTCGAGTGCGTGAGAAAGAGACACCTGGCAACACAAACTGCGCCAAATCGTCTTGTAAACCTTGTTTATAGTTTTCGACTAGGTATCGAATGAATACCGTGCGTTGCCAGCCATTATCTAGACGCCAGTACCTTTCTAAGGCTAAGTTTGACTCCAAACTCTTGGTATCACGGTTATCCAGATTCTTCATTCCATACTTAATTTGATAGTAGTCATTAAGCACGTCATCCAATGGGATTTTATAAGCCGCCGTAATAGTCTGCTCAGGCTTGGAGATCGATAAACTACTATTAAAACTATGACCTTTCTCATTAACCCAAGGTTTCTTCCATTTAAGGGTACCTTTTACACCCAAGTCTGTTGATACACCGATACCCGTTTCAATTTGGTTCCGCGCTTGCGGAGCAAGGCTTACCTTCATCGGAATTTCTCGACCTTCACCCAATTGACTTAAATCAGGCTCAACAAAGACTGAAGAGAACCAATCCGTATTGGAAAGGTTTTGGTTGTATTCGCCAACTTTGGTTATCGAGTAAGGTTCGCCATCTTCAAATGGTTTAAGTGACTGCACCTTCTCTTCTTCTATTTGGCTACCAGTAACCTGAGTAGAGCCAAAGTGATAACGAATACCACTGTTGTAATGAAGACGAACATAAGCGCGGTTTAATTCAGGAGCCACTTCTAGCTTACTAAGATCATACGCCCCATCGAAGTAACCTTTCGCTAATCCAAGATTGCGGATCGATGATTTTAAAGAGTCATAATTACCATGATTCAAAATCGAACCTTTAGACAACTTGCTCTTAGCTATTAAGGCCCAAAAATCAGGATCATCTTTGGCTTCACCAGTCAGAACAATATCTGAAGCATAAATAACAACCGGCTCTCCCGGCTCAACCGTAACAGTCAATTCGGTATCATCTTCAGAATGAGTAAATGTGATATTAGGTTGGTAGTAGCCTAATGCATTCAACGCTTCGTTGATCATCGACTCCAAGCGAGATTGAAATCTTAATGAGACCGAATACTCTTCTTCAGGAATCGCACTCAGATAAGCATCCACATTATCTGCAAGCGCGCCATCCAACCCTTTAATATCAAGGGAAACGTCAGCAAAAGCGAGCGTCGATGACAGTAGAGTGCCAATCAGAACTGGTAAAGTTTTTCTTATCATGTTTAATTGGTGAAGAAGTTATCAATACGTTAATAAGTGAAAAGAAATCATACCGCTAAAACGACATTGAGTCTGCAATAAATCCGGCAATAACACGGTCTAATGTAAAGACTTAATCAATATTAACCGGCCGTTAATATGAGCCTCCAGTTAATATAAACCTAGATCTAATGTTAACTAACGCGGTAAACGTATGCGAAAAGGAATATAACATGCTAAACAAACAACAACTGGTTTCCGCAGCAACCGCATTACCGGGAAATGCTGACCCAATCCGAATCACTGAGCGCCATTTCGTCAATCAAACTGACTTGCTCAATACTCCTACGGGTTCTCAACAAGAAGTCCTACTTGGTATGGGATGCTTCTGGGGAGCTGAGCGTTTGTTCTGGCAGTTGAACGGCGTTATTTCAACATCTGTTGGCTACGCTGGTGGATACACGATGAACCCCACTTATGAGCAGGTATGTAGCGGACAAACTGGCCATACCGAAGTCGTTCGTGTCATTTTTGATAGCGAACAAACATCTCTCGCTCAAGTACTTGAAACCTTTTGGGAGCGTCATGACCCAACTCAAGGGATGCGCCAAGGCAACGATTTAGGGACTCAATACCGTTCTGCGATATACACCTTCAGCGAAGAACAACAGACTATCGCTGAGCATTCTAAACGTGAATACCAACGAGCAATGACTGAATCATTAGGCAACGAAATCACAACGGAAGTTCTGCCAGCTGGAAAATATTTTTTCGCAGAAACCTACCACCAGCAATACCTAGCTAAAAATCCGAATGGTTATTGTGGATTGGGTGGAACAGGTGTGTGCTTCCCTCCGCAATAATGTGTTATACCAATCACAGTAAGTAAGTGATCATAAATAGCGCAGGAAAAATGCTTGAGAACAAGGCAGAAATTTTCGATAAGTAGTTATTCTACAATCAAAATTTCTAACGATGTTATCGAGTGTTTTAACCAGCTAGGATGAACAGTTATTTACTACGATTGGTATTAGGCATACAAACTAGAACAACATCCATTAAAAAAGGGCTTCCGCTAGGAAGCCCTTTTTCATTGGAAATCTATTTGACGCAATGCAAATCTATAACAGTCAGTTACACCGGCAGCGCAGCAATCGTGCCGTTAACTTCTTTAAAAATAGTGAGCTTTTGTTTGTCTGAAACTTCAGGAAGAAGCACCTTGCCTTGGTCGAAGCGAAACTCTCCGATACCCTCTATAGCAAACTTGCCTTTGAACAGGACTTTAACGAAACGCGCCACCTGATGTGGACGGTAAGTAGAAAATTTTCTTAACATAATACAACCTCAATTCCATTTGAGTACTACAGCCACGTACCTGAACACCAACGTATTCAAAGCACATTCAATCGCTAATTCCTTTAGCAAACAGCAAGATAATCTATTGTTCATCTCGATATTGATGCATTATACCTTTTGGTAACAAGCCTGCAACTTATTTCTACGCCGTACGATAAAAAAGTTAAAGAGGCATTTTTCAAATTTCATATTATACTTCCAAAGCAAACCAATAAGCGGAACAAAAATATAATGAAAAACAAAACTCTACTGGCTTTTTTAGCCGCAGCCTCTCCACTTTTCGCCAATGCTCATAATCTATCAGTCGGTGCAACTCTGCCTGCTGTCGATGTTAGCAACTATGGTGAAATCGTACTAAACGACGGAAATACTGGATATCAAGCTTGGGCAACCAATGATCTTCTAGGTAAAGTTCGCGTCGTTCAAGCAATTGCTGGTCGTAGCAGCTCGAAAGAGCTCAACGCACAACTGATGGCAGCAATTACAGCATCGAAATTCACAGAAGACAGCTACCAAACCACTACCATCATCAACCAAGATGATGCGATTTGGGGAACTGGATCTTTTGTTAAATCGTCAGCAGAAAGTAGCAAAGAAGAATTTCCATGGTCTTCTATGGTGCTAGATGAAGACGGAACCGTAGCGTCATCATGGGCTTTAAAAGAAGAGAGCTCAGCGATTATCGTTCAAGACAAGCAAGGTAAAATATTGTTTGTTAAAGAAGGGGCATTAAACGACTCAGAAGTCACTCAAGTTATTGAGTTGATTAAAGCGAGCCTTTAATAAGATATTCGCGTCTTTTTCGAGACCTGACCAAAGGATATTGTTATATTATAACAGTATCCTTTTTTAATTCTGTGGTTAATCATCCTGATGTGGAAAAACACACCTAATAATGTGAAACGTAAAACAGGCTTCTTGCTTGGGCTGATGCTCATGTTGAGCGTGTTAGCAGCGACACATATTGTGGATATCGACCCACATCATCACTCTTCACATCATTGTGAGCTGTTTTCGATAAATCAGTTCATAACGGCGCATTCACTTCCACAGATCCCAGAGTTCCATTCGGAATTTACTGTCGCTATCACAGAGTCAGTCGTTTCGTTACAGCGCCTGTATTTCGCTTATTTAGCACGTTCACCTCCTGTAAAGATTTCTTAATTACCACTACTTTTTAATTAACCTTTATTCAGGAAAAAAACATGAAACCTACTATTCTAGCCGTTGTTATCGGTATGACTGTCTCTACTAATGTTCTAGCTAACGAAGAATTCCGCTCTCACGAAGCACACGTGCACGGTAAAGTTGAGGTGAACATCGCTCAAGATGGGCAAGAACTACTTGTTGAAGTAACAGCTCCCGGCGCTGATGTGGTTGGCTTTGAACATGCTCCAGAAACTGCTGAGCAAAAGAAAGTATTTGAACAAGCGATTGCGCAATTAAACAAGCCAGATGAGCTATTTGGTTTCAAAAATGCAAGCTGTACTCTGAAGTTCAAGTCGGTGACGAACACCTTGGAAGGCGATCATGATGACCATGAAGGCCATGACCACGCAGAGCACGATCATGACGACCACAAAGGCCATGACCACGCTGAACACGACCATGATGACCACAAAGGCCATGACCACGCTGAACACGATCATGACGACCACAAAGGCCATGATCACGCAGAACACGACCATGACCACAAAGGCCATGACCATGCAGAACACGATCATGATGACCATGAAGGCCACGACCATTCAGAAGGTGGGCACGGCGAATTCACTGTCGAGTACCATTACCAATGTTCAGATATTGCGAAGCTAGATACCGTGAGCACTCAATGGTTCTCTAAGTTCAGCAACACAAAATCAATGACGGTAAACCTTCTAACTGACAGCGCTCAAATTCAAGAAGTGCTTAACGCAGATCGTATTAGTTTTCGATTCTAATCCGTATTAGATTGAATTAAACGTAGATACGCAGCCAAGTAAGTAGTCACTTACTTGGTTGTGCAAATCGGTGTGTTCTGGGAATTTATTTTTCTAATAGCTATCCAGTAAATACACCGCTTTAATCATTGGAGCTAATATGTCTTTTGACAGTTCATCACTTGTGGTCAAACTCGAAAATATCAGCTTTCGTTGGAAGCCTGAATTACCCCCAACGCTAGAGATCCCCTCACTGCATATCCAAGCCCAAGAGCACCTTTTCATCAAAGGGCCTAGTGGTTGCGGGAAATCAACATTGTTAGGGTTACTGACCGGAATCAACCAAGCTGAACAAGGCGAAGTATCTATCCTTGGCCAAGACCTCACACAGCTAACACCTCGTCAGAGGGACAAGTTCAGAGCCGATCATATTGGTTATATATTCCAACAATTTAACCTGCTTCCTTACTTGTCAGTCATCGACAACGTGACGCTTCCTTGTCAGTTTTCTAAGATTCGCAAGCAGCAAGTTGCTGAAAGTCAGAACAGCCTGCAAGCAACCGCTCAAGAATTATTACTACGATTAAAGCTACCTCAAGCTCTAATGGACAAGCCTGTTACCGAATTGAGCATTGGTCAACAACAACGTGTTGCTGCCGCTCGTGCTTTGATCGGCCAACCGAAAATCATTATTGCCGACGAGCCAACCTCGGCTTTGGATCATGACAACCGAGAAGCCTTCATCGAATTGTTACTAGAGCAAGCAAATCAAGCCGGGTCTACTCTGATATTTGTCAGTCACGATCCAACATTAGAAAAGCTGTTCACCCGAACCATAGATTTAAAAACCGTTAACCAAGCTAAGGTTGTCGTATGAAAGTAATTACTCACTTAGCCCTAAAAAGCGTACTCAACCGTAAAGCCACCGCTATTCTGACGATTCTCACCGTGGCAGTGTCAGTGATTCTATTACTCGGTGTTGAACGTGTAAGAACCGAAGCAAAGAGCAGTTTTGCTAATACGATTTCAGGTACCGACCTTATTGTTGGTGGCCGCTCTGGTCAGGTAAACCTACTGCTTTATTCGGTATTTAGGATTGGTAATGCAACCAACAACATCGACTGGAAAAGCTATCAAGAATTTAGCCAGCACAATGCAGTAAAGTGGGCGATACCCATCTCATTGGGAGATTCACATAAAGGCTTTCGTGTAATGGGCACTAACCATAGTTACTTTGATAATTATCGCTATGGAAGTAAGCAACCACTTACTTTTCAACAAGGCAAAGAGTTCAATCAGCTATTTGATGTCGTGATTGGTGCCGATGTCGCGAAGAAGTTAGATTACAAGATTGGTGATCACATCATTCTGGCGCACGGTATCAGTGATGTCGCCTTCAGTCGCCACGACAACCTGCCCTTCACCATTGTCGGAATACTCGCGCCAACCGGCACACCAGTAGATAAAACGGTGCATGTTTCGTTAGAGGCCATTGAAGCGATTCACGTTGGTTGGGAATCGGGGGCTAACCTAGGCCACACACCGAATGCTGAAGCGCTAAAGCAACGTGACTTCCAACCAAAGCAGATTACCGCGATGATGGTTGGCCTTAAATCGAAGATCCAAACCTTTGCACTGCAACGAGAAATCAATAACTACCGCCAAGAACCGTTGAGCGCCATTATGCCAGGTATTGCGCTTCACGAATTGTGGGGAATGATGGCCGTAGCAGAGCAAGCACTACTGATTGTTTCAGGGTTTGTGGTAATCGCGGGACTGTTAGGGATGCTGAGTAGTCTACTCACTAGCTTGCAAGAAAGACGTCGAGAGATGGCCATTCTGCGCGCGATGGGAGCAAGGCCTCGTCATGTGTTCGGTTTACTGATCAGTGAAGCAAGTGCCCTAACCTTCCTCGGTATCACATTGGGTGTTGCCGTGTTGTTTGCGCTAATCGCAGTAGTTGCTCCTATTGTGCAACAAAGTTATGGTATCAACATATCGATATCCGCAATCACACCTCATGAGTGGAAACTGCTTATGTTGGTGCAAGTTGCCGGAATCATTATTGGCTTTATTCCCGCTTTCAGAGCTTACCGTCAGTCATTGTCTGATGGCATGACTATTCGAATCTAAAATAGGAACCTACGATGCAACGCAAATTCCTACTGATACTTGGGTTACTTATGTTCCCATTTATCAGCACAGCTCACGCTGAAACCACTCAGACTGACGAATCGGTATTAACACTCGATTGGATTGACTTGATTCCAGAGTCAGAGCGAGCACAACTCGACTCATTTGGCATGCCGATGGTTAACCACGACAGTATGGACAAACCTCAACAATCGACACTTGGCGCTGTTCGCCCAGAGCTGAATGGCAGCACAGTCAAGATTCCTGGCTTTGTGATTCCATTGGAAGGCGATGAGAACATGATCACTGAGTTTCTGTTAGTGCCGTACTTTGGCGCATGTATCCACGTACCGCCACCGCCGCCGAACCAAATCATCTACGTGAAGTTCCCTAAAGGTGCACCAATACAGCAGCTATGGGATGTGATTTATTTAGTAGGTACACTAAAAACCGAGTCAATAAGCCACGACTTAGCTCAAACAGGTTATCTTATTGAAGGTACTGCGATTGAAGAATATGACGACATGTAGTCATTAGAAGGGTGGCTCAAGGATGAGCTGCCGTCACTGAACGAGTGAGATCATTCAATAACAGTTTAATAACGATAATTTTATTCTAAATTATGCGATGTAATTAGACAAGTACGCTAGAACAGCGACATAAGTAGCGAGTAATAACCCTATACTAAGCTGTTTCTTCAGCTTGTTATCATTGACTTGATTCATAACTCCTCCTTGAGAATTACAACAAATTTAACATTTTATTATCATTAGCAAAAGTAAAATTTTGTTGAAACCTTCAACTCTGCACGCAAAATCTAGCCACCAATAAGATAAAGAGTTACATTTTAGACAGTTAAGTCGTTTCCTTAGGGTACTCTTATGTCAGAAACCAAACAGCCAGTGATCATTGAGCATGCTAGCGATACACAGCAAAAGCATGAGAAAAAGCCTCATATTGCCGACAGTGCAAGCAGAATGCGGCACATCGCACAAAGCTTCGGCCTAGATTCCTTAATTAGTCATAGTGCAAAGCCAAACGATAAAGCTGAGAGTACGCTTATCGAACGGGCACTATTACGAGAGAAAAAACGTAGAGAACTTCGCCAAAAGAACCTAGAACAGATTCTAAAGTTGGCACACTCTTCATGTAAGGATGAAGCGGCTGGAGACCCTGACCAGGACTGGCTATACCGTTTCTTCGATATGGCACAAGAGATCCACAATACATCGATGCAGAGGCTATGGGCTCAAGTACTGAAACGAGAAGTCACCAACCCAGGCTCCACTTCGATGAAAGCGCTGCAGATCTTAAAAGACATGACACCAAAAGAAGCGCTCACCCTGCAAAGAGCAGCGTCACTTGGTTGTAGCTTTGGTAGTGATAACAGCAGAAAACTGTTACTCGGCTTTAAATCCCATGCTGGAATCTTCAGCTTTGGTAAAAGGGACACCACCAACACCATCAATCTTGGTGGACACAACCTTCCCTACTCTAGCTTGCTCCACTTGATTGAACTCGGGATTATTCTGGGCGCAGAACTAGAATCTGGAGAGATTGATTTCGATCCAGCTCTGCACTTAACTTATCAAGGTAAGGGCATGTCACTGGCACCATTATCAAAAGGGGTGAAGCTGATTTACTACCGATTCAGTCCAACAGGCAATGAGCTTTGCAACTTACTTGGCAACAAGCCTAACACGCAGTATTACGACCAGCTGATTGCGCTATTGAGCCAAAAATTTACGGTTCAAACAGAAGTTAAAAGCAGTGTGAACTACACCGTCTAGACAATCGATACTGTAAAAAATAGACGGTGTACGCTGTGAAGAGTATTGATAAGAGTGAAGAGAATCTAGAGGATAAGGTTCTTGTCTCGGAAAACCAAGGCTGCACTATTTATCCGCAGTGAATTAAGCAGATAAACAGGAGAGTAGCCTTAGTCATACCATCGATCTCAATTGGATAAAATATTACGCTTCTCTAAAGCATCAATACACAATTCGACCAGTTCATCGAGTGTCTTTTCGCCCGCGGGTAGATCTATCTCAGGGCTCTGAGGCGCTTCGTACACTGAGCTAATACCTGTGAAGTTCGGGATCTCTCCAGCACGTGCTTTCTTATACAGGCCTTTAGGGTCACGCTGTTCGCAAACCTCAAGTGGTGTATTGACGAACACCTCAAGAAACTCACCTTCCGGCAATAAATCACGCACCAACTGTCTCTCCGCTTGATGTGGAGAAATAAACGCTGACAATACAATCAAACCCGCATCCGCCATCAATTTAGCAAGTTCACCAATACGACGGATATTCTCTCGGCGATCCTGCTCAGAGAAGCCAAGGTCGCTACATAACCCATGACGCACATTATCGCCATCCAATAAGTAAGTATGGTAACCAAGCTGTGCCAAGCGATTTTCTAATGCTCCAGCGACTGTCGACTTCCCAGAACCAGATAATCCCGTGAACCAGAGCACGGCTGGCTTTTGTGATTTCAGATCAGAGCGGAATGTTTTATCAATCGAGTGTTGATGCCACACAACATTCTCATCTTTTGGTTTGAGTACTGCGGTCATAATTAGTCCTTTAAATAAACAGCATTAAAATGGGAAAAAATAAGGAATTAGGGTCAGCACCAAACCCGAATAAACAATCGAGATTGGGATGCCGATGCGCAGATAATCCGTAAGGTGGTAATTACCTACGCTATAAACAAGTAAGTTGGTTTGGTAGCCGTATGGCGAAATAAAACTGGCACTGGCACCAAACAGAACCGCCATAATAAACGGCATTGGGTCAACGCCATAACCGACAGCCATACTGTAGCCAATTGGGAACGAGAGTGCCGCGGCCGCATTATTGGTCACCAACTCAGTCAGGACCAACGTCATGAAATAGGTCGCGACTAGCGCTCCAAACACGCCCCAGCCATTAAAGGCTTCCATAAACATCAGCCCCATTCGCTCAGACAACCCAGATGAAATCATCAGTTGAGCAATAGAGAGTGCCGAACCAACGATCACGACAATATCGACGGGGAAGCGGCGGCGAAGCTCACCAAGTTGTACTACACCAAATGCCACTAGCAATAATAAAAATCCCGCTAGCCCTTTAATAATAGGGACTACATCAGCGAGCGATAACCCAATCACACTGGCAAAGCCGAGCAACACAAACGTCGATTTATCGGCATCAAGCTTGGCACTCGAGTCCAAGTCATTCATCAACACAAACTCTTTGTTGTGTTGCTGGCGCTGTTCTTCAAAGCGTTTACCGGGAACCAAAATCAAGGTATCACCAGCGGTCAATGTGATATTCCCTAGCCCACCTTCAAGGCGCTCATGGCCACGACGAATAGCAACTACAACTGCATCGAAACGGTCTCTAAACTGGCTTGTTTTGAGGGTTTTATTACAGAAGCTTGCCGACGAACTCACCACCACTTCAACAAAGCTCTGGCCGTTAAGGTGATGCTGGCCAAACAGGGTCAACCCTTGAATTTCTTGTAGTGTCGCTACGCTTTCAACGTCGCCACAAAACAGCAACCGGTCACGAGCTTGAAGAATAAAATCAGGGTCAATCGAAGCCGTGGTCTTACCGTCGCGAATCACTTCGGCTAAGAACAATTTTCTCAAAGCTCTGAGATTATTTTCGCTAACACTGCGGCCAACTAACGGTGAGCCAGGTTCAACTCGCGCCTCTAGAAAGTAAGGCAGATCGTCCTGCGACCCATCATCGTAGCTTGGTAAGAAGTAACTCAGAGGGATAAGAATCAAAACACCACCCACCAAGACCGCTAAACCGATCAAGGTTGGTGTGAAAAAGTTTAAGCTTGGCAATCCCGCATCTTCAACAAAACTATTGATGATCAAATTGGTTGAAGTGCCGATCAATGTCAGGGTTCCGCCTAAAATGGCAGCGTATGACAAAGGGATAAGTAACTTAGATGGCGCGTGCTGTTGATTGCGTTTGATCGCACCGATCAAAGAGACAACCACCGCTGTGTTATTAGTAAAAGAAGAAAGTAGCGCTGTGGAAATACCCAACTTCGCAACCACGGTACCTAGCCTACCTTCAGAGATATTGCGGCTAACCCAGCTGATTAAGCGAGTTTTCTCCAACGCACTTGATGCGAGGATCAGAAGAATTAAAGTCAGTAACGAGGAGTTAGTGAAGTTATTGGCTAGGCTCGACAAGTCGATCATACCAGCCATAAAAGCAATAAAAGCCGCGCCAGCAAAGATAAAGCTTGGCTTAATACGGGTAACGAGCAGGCAAGTAATGATGCCGAGCAAAATCGCTAATACAAATCCTTGTTGCCACATATACCCGTCCTTTATGGCGGAAACAATCGGTTTCCGCCTGATTCAATAAGCTGTTACTTGGTCGTTTATGACTTCAGTAGTTGGCTTAGATCTTTGGCATCCCAATGAGGGAAGTGCTTGCGTACCAATGCGTTGAACTCAAGTTCAAATGCAGAGAAGTTACCGACTTGCTGTTCAACAGAGTCCAAACGGTCTCGAATCAAACCAGCACCAACCGTCACATTAGTCAGGCGGTCGATAACAATGAAACCACCGGTGTCCGCACTCTCACGGTATTTATCCAGCGCGACGGTCTCGTTCAATGACCATTCACACAAACCAATACCATTCAGTGGCAACTCATCAACAGCGTGAGTCGACAGGTTGTTGATATCATATTGATGACGAACCGTTTCAACCTGACCGACGGTTTTCTTACCTGCGATCTTGATGTCGTAAGCTTTACCCGGTTGCAGTGGTTGCTCTGTCATCCACACGATGTCTGCCAATACATGGTTGGTTGATTCAATCTGTGCATTTTCTAGCACAATCAAATCACCACGGCTGATATCGATTTCATCTTCAAGAGTCAGTGTTACCGCCAAACCCGCTTGTGCTGATTCAAGTTCACCATCAAAGGTCACAATGCTTGCCACCTTAGAGGTTTTACCTGAAGGCAACGCCTTGATTTCATCACCGACGCTGACACGACCAGAAGCCACGGTGCCGGCAAAGCCACGGAAATCTAAGTTAGGACGATTGACATACTGCACAGGGAAACGGAATTCGCCCGCAGAACGTTTTTGGTCAATGTCTACGTTCTCTAACACTTCTAATAGCGATGGACCTTCGAACCATGCAAGCTCTTTGCTTGGCGCAGCAACGTTAATGCCTTCAAGTGCCGAAACGGGCAAGATCTGAATGTTAGTTTCACCTTCTAGGTTTTCAGCAAACTCTAGGTACTGATCGCGAATCTCCTCAAAACGATCTTGCGAATAGTCGACGAGATCCATTTTGTTGACTGCGACGATGAAATGCTTCAAGCCAAGCAGGTTAGAAATAAACGAGTGACGACGTGTTTGATCCAGTACGCCCTTACGAGCATCAATCAAGATCACAGCCAGATCACACGTTGAAGCGCCTGTTGCCATATTACGCGTGTACTGCTCATGCCCTGGGGTATCAGCAATAATGAATTTACGTTTTTGAGTCGAGAAGTAGCGATAAGCCACATCGATCGTGATGCCTTGCTCACGCTCAGCCTGTAAACCATCAACAAGCAATGCCAAGTCAGGTTTCTCACCTGTGGTACCCACTCGTTGGCTATCCGAGTGAACTGCTGCTAACTGATCTTCATAAATCTGTTTTGTATCATGGAGCAAGCGACCGATTAAGGTACTTTTACCGTCGTCTACCGAGCCACAAGTTAAAAATCTAAGCATAGATTTATGCTGATGCTGACTTAGATAACCTTCAATCCCTAGTTCAGCCAATTCGGCTTCTACTGCACTATTCATTTTTCTTTCCTTAGATTCTTAGAAATAACCTTGGCGCTTTTTCAGCTCCATAGAGCCCGACTGATCATGGTCAATCGCTCGACCTTGACGCTCACTGGACGTCGCCACCAGCATCTCTTCAATAATACCTGTTAGCGTATTCGCCTCAGATTCAACGGCTCCGGTTAGTGGGTAACATCCCAAAGTACGGAAACGAACGCTTTTTTCTTCAATCACTTCACCTTCTTGCAGTTCCATACGGTCATCATCAACCATGATCAGCATGCCATCACGCTCAACCACAGGACGTTTGTCTGAAAGGTAAAGTGGAACAATATCGATACTCTCTAGGTAGATGTATTGCCAGATATCGAGCTCAGTCCAGTTAGATAGCGGGAAAACACGAATGCTTTCGCCCTTATTAACCTGACCGTTGTAGGTGTGCCAAAGCTCTGGACGCTGGTTTTTTGGATCCCATGTATGGTTCTTATCGCGGAAAGAATAAACACGCTCTTTTGCTCGAGATTTTTCTTCATCACGACGCGCACCACCAAAAGCGGCATCGAACCCGTACTTGTTTAACGCCTGCTTAAGGCCTTGAGTTTTCATGATGTCAGTGTGCTTAGAAGAGCCATGTACGAATGGGCTACACCCCATCTCAATACCTTCTGGGTTCTTATGTACTAAAAGGTCAAAGCCGTACTTTTTAGCCGTACGATCACGAAACTCAATCATCTCGCGAAATTTCCAATCCGTATCAACGTGCAATAGTGGGAATGGAATCTTGCCTGGATAAAACGCTTTGCGAGCTAAATGAAGCATCACAGAAGAATCTTTACCGATGGAGTACATCATCACTGGGTTATCAAACTCAGCAGCAACTTCACGGATAATATGAATACTTTCCGCTTCAAGCTGTTTTAGGTGGGTTAAACGTTCTTGGTCCATTTCAGTGCTTCCTTTAAGGCTCGCAGTACGAGCAATTCATTACTTGGTCTTGCCAAGCATGGGATTTAACTCATCCACTTGAGTGAATGGGAGTATTGGCACTAGAAGAAAACAGAAGCTTCGTTTTGAGCTATCCTTGCTATTCATCTGCCTGATACGTCCTTGATATAGGCATTATGACGAGCCTCTCATATTACTGGAAATTCTAAAATTTCATTTTTTATTCGAAAAGCTGATAAGGGATGAGATTCATCGATAAATAGGTGAAATGAATGGGCTAATATTATCGATATCAGTTGCGCATCGATTGAGCAGCTTTGGGAGGCGCCTTGCAGAACACTATAAAGTAATCGATCTAAGTCACGAATTAACATTCGTTGTAATCATTGTTTCATTCCATTTTGTTACATTACGCAACGAATTTTCTACTAATCCACTTTGGAGCTCCAAAATGAAAGTTGCAATGAAACCTTTGTCATTGGCTGTACTTGCTGGTCTTGGTCTGACTTTAGCAGGCTGCACAACAACACCAGATACCGATGAAGTGATTAAATTACGTGTCGTAGAAACGACGGATATCCATACCAACCTAATGGATTACGACTACTACAAAGACAAGCCGTCGAAAAAAATCGGCTTAGCACGTACTGCAACTCTAGTAAAAGAAGCTCAAAGCGAAGTAACCAACAGCGTATTAGTTGATAACGGTGACTTGCTGCAAGGTAGCCCAATGGGT
This sequence comes from Vibrio sp. 10N.239.312.C11, assembly GCF_041466065.1. Taxonomy (NCBI): domain Bacteria; kingdom Pseudomonadati; phylum Pseudomonadota; class Gammaproteobacteria; order Vibrionales; family Vibrionaceae; genus Vibrio; species Vibrio sp. 10N.239.312.C11. Next base: position 26,405 of record NZ_JBFSRZ010000011.1, on the reverse strand, counting down.
GACTACATGGCAGACAAAGGCATCGAGGCTGGCGAAGTTCACCCTGCATATAAAGCAATGAACCAACTAAGCTACGACGCTGCAAACCTAGGTAACCACGAATTCAACTACGGTCTTGAGTTCCTAGAAGAATCTATTAACGACGCTGATTTCCCGTACATCAGTGCTAACGTTTACGACGCAGAAACCAAAGAACACTACTTCACGCCATACATCATCAAGACGCACACCTTTGAAGATACTGCTGGCGTAGAACATGAAGTAAAAGTGGGTTACATCGGTTTTGTTCCACCACAAATCATGACGTGGGATAAGAAGAACCTTGAAGGCAAAGTGATCGCTCGCGATATCATTGAGACAGCTAACGAGTTAGTGCCTCAAATGAAAGCGGAAGGCGCTGAAGTAATCGTTGCTATCCCTCACTCAGGCGTATCAACTGACCCGTACAAAAATGGCGAAGAGAACTCAACGTTCTACCTATCTGAAGTAGACGGCATTGATGCAATCGCATTTGGTCACTCTCACGCAGTATTCCCAGGAAAAGGTTTTGATGACATTCAAGGCATCAACAACGAAACGGGCACAATGAACGGCGTTGCGGCTGTAATGCCAGGCCGCTGGGGTAGCCACGTTGGTGTTATGGATCTAACACTTGCACAAAAAGACGGTAAGTGGGAAGTTGTTAAAGGCCAATCAGAAGCACGCCCAATCTACGACAAGGTAGAAAAGAAATCTCTTGCTGCTGCTGATGAAGGCATCGTTTCTGCACTAGAAAAAGACCACGCAGGTACTCGTGAGTTTGTTAACCAACCGATTGGTAAAGCAGACGATGTGATGTACAGCTTCTTGTCTCTAGTACAAGACGATCCAACTGTTCAAATCGTGAACCTTGCGCAAAAAGATTACGTTGAGCAGTTCATCCAAGGTGATCCAGACTTAGATGGCACACCTGTACTTTCAGCAGCTGCACCATTCAAAGCAGGCGGCCGTAAGAATGACCCAGCGAACTTCACTGAAGTTGAATCTGGTCAACTGACATTCCGTAACGCGGCTGACTTATACCTTTACCCGAACACGCTAGTTGCAATGAAGGTAACAGGCCACGAAGTAAAAGAGTGGCTTGAGTGTTCTGCTGGTCAATTCCAACAAATAGATGTTAATTCGACCGCACCACAGCAGTTGGTTGAATGGGATGGCTTCCGCACTTACAACTTTGATGTCATCGATGGCGTTGAGTACCAAATCGATGTTACACAACCAGCAAAATACGATGGTAACTGTAAAGTTATTAATGAAGGCTCTGAGCGTATCGTAGGTCTAACTTACCAAGGTAAGCCAATCGACGTGAAGCAAGACTTCCTGATCGCAACCAACAACTACCGAGCATACAGCAATAAGTTCCCAGGTACGGGTGAAGACTTCATCGCATTTGATGCACCAGATGAGAACCGTACTGTTCTAGCGAACTACATCTCTCGAGTGAGCAAAGAGCAAGGTCAAGTGAGCCCAACGGCTGATAACAACTGGTCATTTGCGCCAATCAAAACGGATAAAAAGCTAGATATCCGCTTTGAAACATCTCCAAGCGACAAAGCGGCAGAGTTCATCAAAGAAAAGGGGCAATACCCGATGAAACGTGTTGCGACTGACGATGTTGGTTTTGCTGTTTACCAGATTGACCTAACTAAATAGATTACCTTGTAATCCATAGTTAACGTTCTGAAAGGCTGAGTTTAACGACTCAGCCTTTTTCTTTTGTTATTTATAAATCGAATCCACTGCCCTACTTTTCTCACCGTAAACACCCGCTAATTCAACCCCCAAACAGCATGACTCAAACCGTCAATCGATTTAAGTCCCCACAAAAAACACTAATCAGCTGTAAGTTTTTCTCTGCTCCTCCTGTCTATTTAATTTACTACACTCAATGAATGGCCAATAAGCCATTCATCTATAGGATAGATAAGGGGATTTGATGAGCACCGTCGAGAGTATTCAAGCATGGTTAAATACAGGAGAAGAATCGCTGCTATGGCTGATGCTTGGCATTATCGCGCTTTCTTACTTGCTTGAAGATCTGGCGATTGTTACTGCGGCAGGTTTAGCAACTCAAGGACTCATGCTTCCTCAATACGCGTTGCTTGCCATTTTCATCGGCATTGCCACAGGTGATCTCGGCCTCTATTACCTAGGTAAATCAGGACGTTATTTCCGAGGAGTTCGTTACAAAGCCCTCACCAACCGATACTTTCGTGCACTTCGCACTAAATTACGTCAAAACGCTTTCAGCAGTCTTTTTGTCATCCGCTTTATTCCCGGCCTTCGTACCGTCGGTTTTACCTTAAGTGGCTTTTTCGCAATCCCACTGCCGACTTTCTTGTTTGCCGTTATTAGTGCCACTGCGCTCTGGACTGGCATTGTCTTCTCTGCCATCTACTATTTAGGGACATCAGCGTGGCTGCAAGCCTCTGAATATCAATGGATCATCATCCCGTGTGCCATCGCTTTGCTGTTTATCGGCAATCGATTAATGAATAGAACCTACTCTAGAGGATTATCATGAGTTCACCGCAAGATATTCGCGTCATTCCAGCACATCAAATCAATGCAGGCATGCCCTTGCTTGAAAAAGATACCGTACGCAGTGTCTCTCCTTATGAGTTTCTTCCAACGTGGTTCTTCTACACGCCAGTGGTGATTCAAAGCCTGATGCAAGGGTTACGGCACTTTGACTGGGCGCTACCGCTCATCGCCAATCCGAGTATTAAGTTAAGCGGTATGGTAGGCGAATCAAAACACGAAATACTGAGCCTTGCCGGATCATCGAGTCAGCGTTGGATCTCTCCGTTTATCACCTTAACCAAAACGGATCTTAGCAGTAAGAAACAAGCCGAAGATGCGCGCAGCGCACTCATACAGTCGGATCTCGATTTCCCGATTGTGGCCAAACCGGATCTTGGTTGTCGAGGTGTTGGCGTTAAGCTGATCAACACACAAGATCAACTTGAGCAGTATGTTGAATCTTTCCCAAATAATGCTCGCTTTCTATTGCAAGAAAAGGCGCCTTATCAAGCCGAAGCGGGTGTTTTCTATGTTCGCTACCCAAATAAAAAGCAAGGCGAGATCATCTCGATCACACTCAAATACGCACCAATGGTGGTGGGCGATGGCAGCTCGACACTCAAGCAGTTAATTGAAAATAGCCCGCGTGCTGGGCAGCTTAGTCACCTGTATTTACCGAGACATGAAGATAAATTGGCTCAAGTGCTCGCAGAGGGCGAAGAGTTCCAACTCGCGTTTGCAGGTAGCCATAGCCGTGGCTGTATCTTCCGAGACGGCAACCAATACATAACTCAGGCTTTAACCGAACGCTTAGACGAGATATTCGACGACTTCGATGGTTTTCACTTTGGACGACTCGACGTCAAATTCAAGGACATGCACAGCCTAATGAACGGCGAGGACTTCACTATCCTTGAGGTCAATGGCGCAAGCAGTGAGGCCGGGCACATCTGGGATCGCAACACACCGCTGCGAGAGATATTTTCAACGCTACTCCTGCAATACCGAATTCTCTTTGATATTGGCGCTCAACAGAAACAAAGAGGCCACCAGCCTCCTTCTTTTAAGAGCTTATTTAACGCGTGGCAAGAAGAGCGACGTCTTGTTCAACAATATCCGACCACCGATTAACTTTGTACGAGGATCATGAATGAACCCCATAGCCCAACCGAGCGCCCTCACTTCTTTCTCTCCTAGTATCAAAGGAGCGGTAGAGATATTGAATCAGGGTTTAGAGTTTCTATTAGCGATTTCTGACAGCGACTACCTAACACGAGCGAAGCCGCACGTCACAAGCTCTATTGGTGAACATACTCGCCACACGCTCGATCTTTTTCATGCGCTGATTTTAAAAGAGAACGCGACCGTTGATTACAACACTCGTCGTCGTGGTCACCCCGTGGAATTCGACAGGTCGATTGCGTTGAAAGAGATCCATTACGTGATCAACTGGCTTGAACGATTAGACCGCAGAGATCTCGAAGCGCCTATCATGATCCAAACCGAAGTTTCAATGGATACACAAGTATTCGCCAGCCTGCCTTCTACGCTAGAAAGAGAGGTTACCTTTGCTGCGCTGCACGCCAATCATCATTACGCGATGATCAAGGTGATCACAACCTTTCTTGATGTCGAAACATGCAACACCTTTGGTTATGCCCCAACCACCAGCAGCTATTTGAGGGAGCAATAATCATGTGTTCAGTATCTTGGCTACTTGAAGACAATGGCTATCAGGTCTTCTTTAATCGTGATGAACAAAAGACACGTGCACTGGCGATGCCACCTAAACAATATCGAGCTAACGGCGTCGATATCATCATGCCACTCGACCCAACCGGTGGTGGTAGCTGGATCAGTATCAATGAGTTTGGGCTTTCGCTATGCCTACTCAATAACTATCAAGGCATCGTACCTGTTGGACCTTTAGTCAGCCGTGGTTTGCTACTCAAGAATCTATCATCGAGTCGTAATATCAGTCAGCTCTCTGAAGCATTTCATAAGCTCGACCTGCACTCTTTTGCCCCATTTACCTTGCTGGCTTTCGCGCCAAACTTAACTCAACACCATGGTTTGGTTATCGCCTATATGTGGGATGGCATTCAACAGCACATCGTCGACACCGATTCTCCACTCTTCTCATCCGGTGTTGATTTAGAGCGAGTGCAAGCCTACCGACAAGCGAAATACGATCAGCTTATGACAACAGGAAAGAATCAGCAGAATTTACTTCATTTTCACTCTCACCATCACAGCGAACAGCCTCATTTAGCGACCTGTATGCATCGCGAAGACGCACATACGGTGAGCTTTACACACTTACGCAATCTACACGGCCAAGCCTCTATGTTTTACGCACCCGGCTCGCCTTGTGAACCCATTAAACCATGCCAGATAAATCAACAGCGTTTTACCTTCGATTTATCACCAGCAATCAATCTATAGATGGAGTCCATCATGAGAAAACTATTAACCATGGTCATGCTACTTGTTAGCCCTTACGTATTTGCCGCGGATGAAATCTACACCGGATTCTTTAGCAGCAAGGCGCTCGATGGCTACGACACTGTGGCTTATTTCACTTCAGGTAAGCCCATTGAAGGCAGTAAAAAATTCAGCACCGAGTACAAAGGCGCGGACTGGTATTTCTCTTCTGAAAAGAATCTGACTTTATTTGTTAATAATCCTGAAAAATATGCCCCTCAATATGGGGGTTATTGCGCTTGGGCTGTTTCAGCAAAAAGTGACTTTGCACCCGGAGACCCGAACCAATGGACAATTGTTGATAACAAGCTTTACCTCAACTACGACCAAGAGATTAAACAGCGTTGGGAACAAGACCGAGCACAACATATTCAAAAAGCCGACACCGTTTGGCCGCAACTGATCAAATAAGGGAATAACCATGACATTCACTCCAGCTAAACATATTCCTGCGGCATTTATCGCTTTCGTATTTGTTCAGTCGCTGTTTTTTAAGTTCACAGGCTCATACGAGACTGAGCATATCTTTGGCACCTTGGCGACATGGTCTGGACTAAGTTGGTTCGGTTCATTTGGCGGCTACTTGATTGGGTTCGCTGAATTGATTGCTGCCATTTTGCTGTTTACTCGTTGGCATGGCCTGGGTGCCATCATGAGCGTAGGGATCATGAGTGGCGCGATTTTCTTCCATCTGTTTACGCCGCTCGGTATTCAAATGCCTGAGTTTAATGCAGCGGGTGAAATTGTCGGTTATGACGGCGGATTACTGTTTGGTATGGCATGCCTAGTGTGGTTGTGCGGTGCATTTTTAAGTGTGAAAGATTTCAAGAATCAAGACGGTTTCCTAAACAACTTTAGTCAATAAGGTAGCTTCATTATGATTGATAGTCCTTTTCGTTTACCACGTTACACGCCTTTTGGTTTAGGTGAGTCTGTTGTCGAGTGGGCAACTGGGCTATCTAAGCTAGATAAACTCTATCAAGATAGACCTGATGAGTTATCTAGTTTTGAATTCATGCATCACACCCTGTCGGCATTGAATATCGACTATTCTGTTTCAGCAGGCGCCACTGACAATATTCCTGAGGAAGGACCGGTTGTGATTGTGGCTAACCACCCGCTTGGCGCGATTGAAGGTGTGATCCTTGCTGATCTCGTAGGATCGGTAAGGAAGGATGTGAAGGTGTTGGCGAATGAGTTGCTCAAGCGACTGCCTGAACTGGATGATCTTTTCATCGGAGTCGATGTCTTTAATAGTAAAGAATCGAAACGAACCAACGCTAAAGCCATTCGAGATGCCAATCGTCATTTGGCAGACGGGGGGCTATTGATTGTGTTCCCTGCGGGCGAAGTATCGAGTTACCGTAAAGGGGCAAAAACACTGACAGACATCGAATGGAGCAAATCGGTTGCCAAGTTCGTTAAACGACACCAAGCCACTACGGTTCCTATCTTTATCAATGGTAAAAACAGTGAGCTTTTCTACCAAGCCGGACGAGTTCATCCACTGCTGAGAACGGCTTTACTTGGCCGTGAACTTCTTAATAAAAGAGCGACTACCATCTCTATCTCTATTGGTTCTTCAATCCCATACTCAGAGATAAAATCGTTTGAACAAGAGATGGATATCGTCAACTATCTGCGACTCAATACCTATCTGATGAGTCAACAAGATAGCCCTAACACGCCAATCCATGCGCCCTCTTTTGACACTCAGGTTATTACGCCTATTCCATCAGAAGTACTCTCTATAGAAGTCGCGTCACTTCCTCAAGAAATGAGATTACTCGAACAGGGCGATTTTGAGGTGTATTGCACGCCGAGCCAGTCGATCCCCAATTTAATGCGCGAGATTGGTCGAGTAAGAGAAGAAAGCTTTAGAGAGGTCGGCGAAGGCAGCGGGCTTGCCTGTGATTTAGATGAGTATGACCTTTACTACCACCAACTGTTTGTTTGGAATAAAACCAAGGCTGAGTTAGTGGGTGCATACCGACTTGGTATGGTCGACAAACTCATCGCTGAGCACGGACTTGATAAGCTCTACTCTCGTAGCCTGTTTAACTACAATCAAGAATTCATCGATACCTTAGACAACAGTATCGAGCTTGGGCGTTCTGTAGTGAGCAAGCCTTATCAGAAGAGCCTTAACTCACTATTACTATTGTGGAAAGGTATCGCGGCCTTCGTGTATCGTCACCCTCAATACACTCACCTATTCGGCCCAGTCAGTATCAGTAATGATTACAGTCATAATGCTCGCCTGTTGATTGCGACGACCTTATCGATACATCATTATGACGAAGAAAAAGCAAACCTGGTTTCTCCTTCTTCACCACTCAATACCAGTAATCATGTGTTCTGGCAAAATCATCTGTTATCGTCACTGGCGAGTGTGCCTCTGCTCTCTAAAGTATTAGCACGCATGGAGCAAGGTAAAGGCCTGCCGGTGCTGCTGCGCCAATATCTAGGGATGAACGGTAAACTGGTGTGTTTTAATGTCGACCCATCATTTAATGATGCCTTGGATGGCTTGATTGTGGTGAACCTTAAAAAGGTACCACTGAAAACTCTGGGTAAATACATGGGCAGAGAGCTTGCTCAAGACTATCTAGAGCAACATGCTCAACGCTGATTTCGCCTGCTCTGTACCTACACTCAAATAAGTGCGATGATTTCGACACTTATTTGGGTTAGGTTATTTTCATGCACACCTCTTTTATCGAACAACTGCAAAGCTTCGACTTCTCAGAAAGTCAGATTGAATCTCTAGTTGCTGTCGCCAAGCCTCTTGAGCTACCAACCAGACACATTTTGATCAATCAAGGTGAGATGGCGAGTTCAATCTACTTTGTACTTGAAGGCTTATGTCATGCTTGCTACCTCACTGATGATGGTAAGCAATACAGTAAAGAGTTCTACTGGGAACAAGATTGGATCATCGGCTTTGAGAGTCTGATAAAGAACCAAGCCTCTCCTTACCTATTAGAAACGCTGACACCCATCACCATGTTAGAGCTGCCAATGAATGCGGTTATCGAGTGGCGTGCATCAAATAATCCTTTGTATTTAAAGCTGTTAGAAACACAACTGATGCATAAGGAAAACAAAGAACGCTTCATGCTGCTCTATACACCAGAGCAACGTTATCAGCTGTTCTGCGAGCACTATCCCGACCTTGAGCAGCGCTTGAACGACAATCAAATTGCAGCCTACCTAGGAATAACCGCAATCAGCCTGAGCAGAATCAAAGGTCGAATTAACAATAGTTAATGCCAACAATCATCGCACATAGTACATTCAGAGCATCGATAATCTCTGGATGTAAACATGATCACTTGGCACTCAATTCCCTTCTCTGAACTTTCAACACAGCAGCTTTATCAACTACTTCAATTACGAGTAGATGTGTTCGTCGTTGAACAAAATTGCCCTTATCCAGAACTCGACGGTAAAGATACACTCGCGGGTGTTGAACACTTGCTTGGCTATGCTGATGCAGAGTTAGTGGCGTGTGCACGCTTGTTACCACCAGGAACTTCTTACGACAACACGAGCATCGGTCGAGTGGCAACGAAGCAATCGGCAAGAGGTGATGGTTTAGGCCATCAATTGATAAAAGAAGCGTTAACACGCTGTGAGGCTCTTTGGCCGAGCAAGACCATCGATATTGGTGCGCAACAACACCTAGAAGCTTTCTATGCGAGCCACGGCTTCAAAACGATCTCTGAGATGTACTTGGAAGACGATATTCCGCACATTGATATGAGATTAGAGAAGTAATGTCGAATATCACTGTCGGTATCCTATTGCTGATTGCAGGTAATTTGTTTGCCTCGCTTTCCGACGTAGCGGTAAAACTGTTGAATGGCGAAGTGCCACCTCTTCAGTATATTTTTTTCCGACAGTTGATATCTCTGCTCATCATCACCCCTTTGTGGCTACAGCAGAAAAAGGAACAACGACGCTTACAGCAAGCCAAAGTGACCATCATACGCGGACAGCTAATACTAATTGGCAGTGGATGTATGGTTGTCGCGATTACCCACTTATCTTTGGCTACCGCCAACGCTGTATTTTATGTCGCGCCCTTGTTGATGCTGCCTCTATCTATGTTTCTACTGAAAGAGCAACCAGCACTTGGCAAGGTCATCGCCACCACTATCGGTTTTATTGGTGCATTGATTGTCTTGAGGCCATCGCAATTTCATTGGGCTGCATTGTTTGCATTAGGCACAGCTCTGACGCTCGCACTGTTCAATGTATTGGTAAGAAAGCTTCCGAGTGAGCAAACGGTGATCACTACGCTGTGGTGGACAACGTTATTCTCTATTCCAGCATCATTGGTACTGTGCTTCCTATACTGGCAACCCGTATCGGTGGAGCATTTGGGATACATAGCACTCAGTGCAACGTTAATCTTGAGTTACAACGGCCTTGCGGTTGCTGCTTACCAAAAAGCACACTCTAGCCAAATTGCCTTGGCTGAGTATTCAGGACTGGTGTTTGTCGCGTTAATAGGTGCAATATGGTTTGATGAGATACCAGATACGTTAACCTTTATCGGTATTATGCTCATCATCTTGCCACTCGCCCCTTTCAAGCGACCAAAAAAAAGAGCTAATGCTTAGCTCTTTTCTATCGTTTATATGTGTCTGGTGAAGTGCTTTAACTCAGGTTCACTATTCATCTATTTACTGCGACCAAAGCCACCATCTGATAACCGGAAAAACATCACCGAAGTATTGCCTTTCTCAAGCTGAAGAATGTCTAGTTGCCCAGTCTCGGCTAGTTTGAATCGAACCAGCTGGCCTTTACGAATCTGGCTAAGCGGCTTGTCTGCACCTTCAATACGAACCAAAGCGTTAAGATCAGACAGCGGTAGATCATTATTTCGGAACACTTGAGCTAACGTATCTCCTTGCTTTACAAGATACTCTTGCCAACTGGTTGGCTCAGAAGAATTACTTTTAGCATTTTTCTGCTCGCTTAAGCCAACAGTATTTATCTCAAGCTCAACACGAGATGTTGCTGATGCGTTGTCTACTTTAGGCTCTGGTAGCGGTGCAAACAATAAGATTAATATGATCGGCGAAATCACCATCAATAATTTCTGGTGTAATTTCGGCAATGATCCCCAAGTTTGCACTGTTGAGGTTTTCATTTTCTTTAGATCGATCGAGCTTAGTTTCTCTTTGACCTGATTCAGTCGGTCCTTGAACTCTGCTAAGTGGTCTACTTTCTGTTTTTTCTTTTGACGACGATTCATGCCACTGCGTCCTATACATTGAATAACTACAGTATAAAAACCAAAGTACCAACAGTATAGATCTTTCCGCGACAACAGAGAGCAAAGCAAGAAAATTGACATAGCTGTGATTTGGACACGGTAAAGCGTAAGTGATCAGAGGCTAGCCGTTTATTCAGGCTGCTAATACTGGTATTCTTACCCTTTTCGTACTGACAAAAAGAGTGACTTTTCATGTCTGAAGTAAAATTTGAAACTGTAGAGCAAAAAGCTAGCTACGGTATCGGTCTACAAATGGGCCAACAACTTGCTGGTTCTGGTCTTGAAGGCCTAAACGTTGATGCAATCGCTGCTGGTATCGCAACAGCTCTAGTTGGCGACATGCCAGCTATCGAAGTTGACGAAATCAACAACGCACTACAAGAGCTACACACTCGTGGTGAAGCTGCACGTCAAGAACTAGCTAAAGCTGCTGCTGCTGACGGCGAAGCTTTTCTAGCTGACAACGCTCTTCGTTCAGAAATTACAGTTCTTGAGTCTGGTCTTCAGTACGAAGTACTAACTGAAGGTACTGGCGAAATCCCAACTGCAGACAAGCAAGTACGCGTTCACTACCACGGCGAACTAACTGACGGTACAGTTTTCGATAGCTCTGTATCTCGCGGTCAACCTGCAGAATTCCCAGTAACTGGCGTAATTCAAGGTTGGGTACAAGCTCTACAAATGATGCCTGTTGGCTCTAAGTGGAAGCTATACATCCCTCAAGATCTAGCATACGGTGAGCGTGGCGCAGGTGCTGCTATCCCACCATTTGCTGCTCTAGTATTCGAAGTAGAACTTCTAGCAATTCTTTAATTTCTATAAAAACCTTTAGTGAAACAAAAAACTATAGGTAAATTAGACTGAATTAGCTCAACGGCGATGTGACTACATCGCCGTTTTTCGTTTATAGTGAAAGAGTAAATTACTTTATTACTTAAGGACGAATAATGAAGAAAGTACTCATCACCGTTTTAAGCAGCCTTGCTGTGGTATCTTGCGCTGGTACTAGCGAGTCAGAACAAGTTAGTTCAACTTCTGATATTAACTATTCCCAACTATCACAAACAGCCCTTATGACCGCTGTAGACATGTGGTCTCAAAAAAATGAAGCAACACCATTTACGAGCACCCTTGCTAATTCCCTAAGTGACAAAGAATCTGTAACAAATGAGCAAGCTATAGGTGGAGTAGGTTCCATGCTAGCTCTTGCCCAGAATACCCTTGATAACTTTGACAACCAAGAGCTCGAAATGCTTTTCCCTGGAATGTCGACGCTTGATTCTACCGGTTTAACGTCAGTATTGGACTCAAAAACATCTGTTGAAAATGCATTTTCAGGATTAGGTATGGATTCATCAATGGTTGCGGCGTTTGCACCAATCATTATTCAAGGGCTAGAGTCACAAGGCGCAACAAGCGGTCTCGTTGATTCACTCGAAGCTATTTGGTTGTAATAACCAGTGATTAATAATTGATTTAAAATACTTAAAGGGCGCTTCGGTGCTCTTTTTTGTGCGTTGAACAAAAGAGATACGAGATACGAGATACGAGATACGAGATACGAGATACGAGATACGAGATATTATTAAGAAATGGAGCAGAGAAGGTAAAGAAAAGTGCCAAATATCGTGGTGCAATTCTTATGTGGGTCTCCTAATTCTACAGATACAAAAAAGCCGAGCTAATGCTCGGCTTTTGTATTAAGAATCTAGTATAGATTACTCAGCAGCTTCTTCAGCAGCTGGGCGGTCTACAAGCTCAATGTAAGCCATTGGAGCTTTATCACCAGTACGGAAACCACATTTAAGAATGCGAGTGTAACCACCTTGGCGAGCCGCGAAACGCGGGCCTAGTTCATTAAATAGTTTTGCCACAACTTCGTTATCACGAGTGCGAGCAAATGCAAGACGACGGTTAGCAACACTGTCTGTCTTAGCTAGGGTAATCAATGGCTCAATTACGCGACGTAGTTCTTTTGCTTTAGGCACGGTAGTTTTAATAACTTCGTGACGAACAAGAGAGCTAGCCATGTTGCTGAACATCGCTTTGCGATGACTGCTGTTGCGGTTGAGTTGACGACCACTTTTACGATGGCGCATGACCTAATCCTTCTAACTTTTCGATTAATCTTCAGCGATTGACGCTGGTGGCCAGTTTTCTAGGCGCATGCCTAGAGAAAGACCACGTGAAGCAAGCACATCTTTAATCTCTGTAAGAGATTTCTTACCAAGGTTTGGCGTTTTAAGTAGCTCAACCTCAGTGCGCTGTACAAGATCACCGATGTAGTGAATCGCTTCTGCTTTCAAACAGTTAGCAGAGCGAACTGTTAGTTCAAGATCGTCTACAGGACGTAGTAGGATAGGATCGAATTCTGGCTTCTCTTCCTTCTCCTCAGGTACACGTACATCACGAAGATCTACGAACGCATCCAGTTGTTCAGCTAAAATAGTAGCTGCACGACGGATTGCTTCCTCAGGTTCTAGAGTACCGTTCGTTTCCATATCGATAACAAGCTTGTCTAAGTCAGTACGTTGTTCTACACGTGCCGCTTCAACAGCATAGGCGATTTTATCGACCGGGCTGTAAGTAGCGTCAACAAGTAGACGACCGATTGGACGCTCATCTTCTTCAGTATGGATACGAGCTGAAGCTGGAACGTAACCACGACCACGTTCTACTTTGATACGCATAGCGATCTCAGCGTTGTCATCCGTTAGGTGACAAATTACGTGCTCAGGGTTAGCGATCTCTACATCACCATCGTGGGTGATGTCACCTGCAACAACAGGGCCTGAGCCTGATTTGTTCAGTGTAATAAACACTTCATCTTTGCCTTCAGCAACGCGTACAGCTAAACCTTTAAGGTTTAGAAGGATTTCCAGGATATCTTCCTGAACGCCTTCTTTAGTGCTGTATTCGTGTAGCACACCTTCGATTTCAACTTCTGTTACGGCACAACCCGGCATAGAAGATAGAAGAATGCGGCGAAGAGCATTACCTAGAGTATGGCCGAAACCGCGCTCTAATGGCTCAAGAGTTACTTTCGCGTGTGTCGTATTGATCTGTTCAATGTCAACAAGACGCGGCTTAAGAAATTCTGTTACAGAACCCTGCATTGTGTCCTCTCTTTTTTTAACCTTACTTAGAGTAAAGTTCGACGATCAAGTGTTCATTGATGTCAGCTGATAGGTCAGAACGCTCAGGCATACGCTTGAATGTACCTTCCATTTTGCCAGCATCTACTTCAATCCAAGTTGGCTTTTCACGTTGTTCAGCAACTTCTAGAGCCGCTTTAATACGAGATTGCTGTTTAGCTTTCTCGCGGATAGAAACAACGTCGTTTGCCGCTACTTTGAAAGAAGGAACGTTTACAACTTTACCGTTAACTAGAATAGACTTGTGGCTAACTAGTTGACGAGATTCAGCACGAGTAGCGCCAAAGCCCATACGGTAAACTACGTTATCAAGACGACCTTCAAGAAGCTGAAGCAGGTTTGCACCTGTGTTGCCTTTAAGACGTGCAGCTTCTTTGTAGTAGTTGCGGAATTGTTTTTCTAGAACGCCGTAAATACGACGAACTTTTTGCTTCTCACGAAGCTGAACGCCATACTCAGATAGACGACCGCGACGAGCGCCGTGTACACCTGGTGCGTTATCAATTTTACACTTGGTATCGATCGCACGGACACCAGACTTAAGGAATAAGTCAGTACCTTCGCGACGGCTAAGCTTCAGCTTAGGACCCAAATATCTTGCCATGATCTTTCTCCAATATTCCTAGAAACGAAACTTAAACGCGACGTTTCTTAGGTGGACGACAACCGTTATGAGGGATTGGTGTCGCATCAACAATGTTAGTGATACGGAAACCAGCAGCGTTCAGTGCACGAACAGTAGATTCGCGACCTGGACCTGGACCCTTAACCATAACTTCCAAGTTCTTTAGGCCATATTCTTTAGCCATTTCACCACAACGCTCAGCTGCAACTTGTGCTGCGAACGGAGTAGATTTACGAGAACCACGGAAACCTGAACCACCTGCTGTAGCCCATGCAAGAGCGTTGCCTTGACGGTCAGTGATAGTTACGATTGTGTTGTTGAAAGAAGCATGAATGTGCGCTACGCCATCAGCTACTTGCTTGCGTACGCGCTTACGCGCGCGAGTTGGTTGTTTTGCCATTGTACTCTACCTTATCCGACTATTTCTTGATCGGCTTGCGCGGACCCTTACGGGTGCGAGCGTTGGTTTTAGTACGCTGTCCACGTAGTGGTAGACTGCGACGATGACGAAGACCGCGGTAACAGCCAAGGTCCATAAGACGCTTGATGTTCATCGATACTTCACGACGTAGATCACCTTCTACAGTGTATTTAGCTACACCATCACGCAGTTGATCGATCTGCTCTTCAGTTAGTTCACTGATCTTAGCATCTTCAGCAATACCCACTTCAGCTAGAATAGCTTGAGAGCGAGTTTTGCCAATACCGTAGATTGCAGTAAGTGCAATTACAGAATGCTTATGATCAGGAATGTTAATGCCGGCTATACGGGCCATTATTCACTCCTAAGGGGGTTCATAAAAGAATTATCCGCAGCAAAGCCCGTTATGGATACGCTGCGGCATACTACTTCTTTTGCACGCAAAAGGTAGGCCGAGGAATATACTCGACTCTACCTAGTATTTCAAGTAAAAATTTCTGCTGATTAGCCTTGGCGTTGCTTATGCTTTGGCTCACTGCAAATCACGCGAACGACACCGTTACGCTTGATAACTTTACAGTTACGGCAGATTTTTTTAACGGAAGCACGAACTTTCATTGCTAAACTCCGTAAATGGAATCGAAATAATTACTACCGAATTAACGGCCGTAACCTTTCAGATTCGCTTTCTTTAACACAGAATCATACTGTTGTGACATCAGATGAGTCTGTACCTGTGCCATGAAATCCATGATAACTACCACTACGATTAGTAGTGATGTGCCGCCGAAGTAGAAACGAACGTTCCACGCGACCATCATGAATTCAGGAATCAGACATATAAAAGTAATGTATAGAGCGCCCGCAAGGGTTAGCCTAGTCATCACTTTATCGATATATTTCGCTGTCTGCTCACCTGGGCGGATACCGGGTACGAATGCACCAGACTTCTTCAAATTATCAGCTGTTTCACGCGGGTTAAACACCAACGCTGTATAGAAGAAACAGAAGAAGATTATAGCTGCTGCATAAAGCATTACATACAAAGGTTGACCAGGGCTAAGAGCTAATGACACGTCAGTTAACCAACCGAACGCGCTGCTTTCACCATTTTGACCAAACCATTGTGCTAATGTTCCTGGGAACAAAATAATACTTGATGCAAAAATCGCTGGAATAACACCTGCCATATTAATCTTAAGAGGCAAGTGAGAGCTTTGAGCTGCAAAAACTTTACGACCTTGTTGACGCTTCGCATAGTTAACGACGATACGACGTTGACCACGTTCCATGAAAACTACGAAGTAAATTACAGCAAAAGACAATACCGCGATAAACAACAGAAGAAGCACATGCAATTCACCTTGACGCGCTTGCTCGATTGTTTGACCGATTGCAGAAGGCAATCCAGCAACAATACCTGCAAAAATCAGAATGGAAATACCATTACCGATTCCTCGCTCAGTGATTTGTTCACCTAACCACATCAAAAACATGGTACCAGTTACTAAACTCACGGTAGCAATAAGCGTAAACATGGTTTGGTTGATAACAACCAGATTGTCGACCATGTTTGGTAAGCCTGTTGCGATACCAATAGCTTGGAATGTTGCAAGTACAAGCGTGCCGTAGCGTGTATATTGGCTTATCTTACGACGGCCTGCTTCACCCTCTTTTTTGAGTTCCGCTAACGCTGGATGAACTACAGTTAGCAATTGGACTACGATCGATGCCGAAATGTACGGCATGATACCCAATGCTAATATAGATGCACGCTCAAGAGCACCACCGGAGAACATGTTAAACATTTCTACGATGGTACCTTTTTGCTGATCGAACAAATCGGCAAGTACAGCTGCGTCAATACCAGGGATCGGCACAAAAGAGCCGGCTCGGAATACTAAAAGTGCACCAATTACGAATAATAAGCGCGACTTTAGTTCACTTAAGCCGCTCTGAGCACTACGAAAATCTTTTCCTGGTTTCTTAGCCATCTGTACCTCGTTCCTCGAGATTATTCCTCGATTTTACCGCCTGCAGCTTCGATTGCAGCTTTAGCGCCTTTAGTCACGCGTAGACCTTTAACAGTCACAGCTTTGCTTAGGTCACCAGAAAGAACGATCTTAACAAACTCGATGTTCTTAGTGATAACGTTAGCAGCTTTAAGGCTGTTAAGATCAACTACGTCACCTGTTACTTTCGCTAGCTCAGCTAGACGAACTTCAGCAGACACTAGGCTCTTACGAGAAGTGAAACCGAATTTAGGTAGACGTTGTTTTAGAGGCATTTGACCGCCTTCAAAACCTGGACGAACAGAGCCGCCAGAACGTGACTTTTGACCTTTGTGACCGCGGCCACCTGTTTTACCAAGGCCAGAACCGATACCACGACCTACACGCTTCTTAGAAGGTTTAGAGCCAGCAGCCGGTGATAGAGTATTCAAACGCATTCTGATTACTCCTCAATCTTAACCATGTAGTAAACCTTGTTGATCATACCGCGTACGCACGGAGTATCTTCAAGTTCTACTGTATGGTTGATGCGACGAAGACCTAGACCTTTAAGACACGCTTTGTGCTTAGGTAGGCGACCAATTGAGCTTTTAGTTTGAGTTACTTTAATAGTTGCCATCGTGTGCTTACTCCGAAATAGATTCAACAGTTAGACCACGTTTAGCAGCAACCATTTCTGGTGACTTAACGTCTACTAGAGCACCAATCGTTGCGCGAACAACGTTGATTGGGTTCGTTGAACCGTATGCTTTAGAAAGAACGTTATGTACGCCTGCAACTTCAAGTACGGCACGCATTGCACCACCGGCAATAACACCTGTACCTTCAGCAGCTGGCTGCATGTAAACTTTAGAGCCCGAATGACGACCTTTCACCGGGTGGTGAAGAGTGCCTTCGTTAAGCGCAACAGTAACCATGTTACGACGCGCTTTTTCCATTGCTTTTTGAATCGCTGCAGGTACTTCACGAGCTTTGCCGTAACCGAAACCTACGCGACCATTACCGTCACCAACTACTGTTAGTGCAGTGAAGCTCATGATTCGACCACCTTTAACCGTCTTAGATACACGGTTAACAGCGATCAGCTTTTCTTGCAAATCATTAGCTTGTTGTTGTTCTTTAGCCATCTTCCAACCCTACCTTAGAATTTCAGACCAGCTTCGCGAGCAGATTCTGCTAGCGCCGCTACTCGACCGTGGTATTGGAAACCAGAACGGTCAAATGCAACTGAAGCTACGCCTTTTTCAAGAGCGCGCTCAGCAACAGCTTTACCAACTGCTTTAGCTGCATCGACGTTACCAGTGTTCTTAACTTGCTCACGGATCGCTTTTTCTACAGTAGAAGCAGCTGCGATAACCTCAGAGCCGTTTGCCGAGATAACTTGAGCGTAAACATGGCGAGGAGTACGATGTACTACCAGGCGAGTTGCACCAAGTTCTGCAATCTTACGACGTGCACGTGTAGCACGACGGATGCGAGATGCTTTCTTATCCATAGTGATACCTTACTTCTTCTTAGCTTCTTTAGTACGCACATTTTCATCTGCGTAACGAACACCTTTGCCTTTGTAAGGCTCAGGAGCACGGTAAGAACGAATGTCAGCCGCAACTTGACCTACTACTTGCTTATCGCAACCAGTAATAACGATCTCAGTTTGGCTAGGGCACTCAGCTTTAATACCTTCAGGTAGAGCGTGCTCTACTGGGTGAGAAAAACCAAGAGTTAGACCTACAGCGTTGCCTTTCATAGCAGCACGGTAACCAACACCCTTAAGAGTTAGCTTCTTAGTGAAGCCCTCAGTAACACCCACAACCATGTTATTAACTAGAGCGCGAGCTGTACCAGCTTGTGCCCATGCGTTAGTAACACCTTCTTTCGGACCGAAAGTTAGGTTGTTTTCTTCCTGTGCAATAACTACGGCGCTGTTAAGAACGCGAGTAAGCTCACCTTTGCTACCTTTTACAGTAACTTCTTGGCCGTTTAGTTTCACCTCTACGCCAGCTGGAATAGCGACAGGTGCTTTAGCAACACGAGACATAATCTACTCCTTAAGCTACGTAACAGATGATTTCACCGCCAAGACCTGCTTTACGAGCAGCACGGTCAGACATCAGACCCTTGGAAGTAGAAACAACTGCAATACCAAGACCACCCATCACTGTAGGTAAAGAGTCTTTATTTTTATAAACTCTTAGACCAGGACGTGATACGCGCTTGATTTGCTCGATTACAGGTTTAGCTTGGAAGTACTTAAGAGTAACTTCTAGCTCAGGTTTTGCTTCGCTGTCAACAGCGAAGTCTACGATGTAACCTTCAGCTTTAAGTAATGCAGCAATTGCAACTTTAAGCTTTGAAGAAGGCATTTTTACAGCAACTTTATTTGCTGCCTGACCGTTACGAACGCGGGTCAGCATATCCGAAATCGGATCTTGCATGCTCATAAGATTTACTCCAAATGATTAAGTGGCAATTACCAGCTAGCCTTACGAAGACCCGGAATCTCGCCTTTCATGCAAGCTTCGCGAACCTTAATACGGCTTAGACCGAATTTACGTAGGTAACCGTGTGGACGACCAGTTTGGTTGCAACGGTTGCGCTGACGTGATGCACTTGAATCACGTGGAAGAGATTGCAGTTTAAGAACCGCATTCCAACGATCTTCTTCAGATGCGTTTACATCGCTAATGATAACTTTTAGCGCAGAACGCTTTTCAGCGAACTTAACTACTAGTTTTGCACGTTTAGCTTCACGTGCTTTCATTGATTGTTTAGCCATAACAGTAACCCTACCCTTACTTACGGAATGGGAAGTTAAAGGCAGCCAGCAGAGCTCGGCCTTCCTCATCGGATCCCGCAGATGTCGTGATAGTAATATCAAGACCGCGGACACGATCGACTTTATCGTAGTCGATTTCCGGAAAGATGATTTGCTCGCGAACGCCCATGCTGTAGTTACCGCGTCCGTCAAAAGACTTAGCGCTAACACCACGGAAATCACGTACACGTGGAAGTGCGATAGAGATTAAACGCTCTAAAAATTCCCACATGCGCTCACCACGCAAGGTTACTTTACAACCAATTGGGTAGCCTTCACGAATTTTGAAACCAGCTACAGATTTACGCGCTTTCGTGATAAGAGGCTTTTGACCAGAGATCGTTGCCATATCAGATGCTGCGTTTTCTAGCAGTTTCTTATCGTTGATTGCTTCACCAACGCCCATGTTTAGGGTGATTTTCTCAATCCTAGGGACTTGCATGACGCTTGTGTAGCTGAACTCTTTGGTAAGCTCAGCGACTACAGACGACTTGTAGTAATCATGCAGTTTCGCCATAGTAGAACTCCAAATTACTTCTAATTAGTTAGAAACAGTTTCGCCGTTAGATTTGAAGAAACGAACTTTCTTGCCATCTTCGATACGGAAACCGATACGGTCTGCTTTACCAGTAGCCGCGTTAAAGACTGCAACGTTAGAAGCATCAATAGCTGCTTCTTGTTCAACGATGCCACCTTGTTGACCTAGAGCCGGAACCGGCTTTTGGTGTTTTTTAACAAGATTGATGCCTTCAACAACAACTTTACCAGTTGTCAGAACCTTAGTTACTTTACCTTTCTTGCCTTTATCTTTACCAGCAAGAATGATTACTTCGTCATTACGACGGATTTTAGCTGCCATGTTGCCGCTCCTTACAGAACTTCAGGTGCAAGTGATACAATCTTCATGAATTTCGCGTTACGAAGTTCACGAGTCACAGGACCAAAGATACGTGTGCCGACTGGTTGCTCAGTAGTGTCATTTAACAATACACAAGCATTACTGTCGAAGCGAATGACAGAACCGTCTGGGCGACGAACGCCTTTACGGGTGCGCACTACTACCGCCTTCAGAACATCACCTTTCTTTACTTTACCGCGAGGAATCGCTTCCTTCACTGTAACCTTGATGACGTCACCGATATGTGCATAACGGCGGTGAGAGCCACCCAGAACCTTAATACACATTACCTTGCGCGCGCCAGAGTTATCTGCTGCGTCAAGTGTACTTTGCATCTGGATCATTGTTAGTGCTCCGCTAAATATTAAAACTAGACCCTCTCGGGTCGGGCTGCCTCTTTAAAAGGGACGCGAATTGTACCACCCTTTTTTTAAATTGGGTAGACAAAAAACAAGCGGCTCCAAAAAATTATTTGGAGCCGCTTATAAGTTATAGAATTACAAAGATTAAATCTTCGCTTTTTCTAGAACTTTAACCAATGTCCAAGACTTAGTCTTAGACAGAGGACGACACTCAGCGATTTCAACTTTGTCGCCTAGGCCACAAGTGTTGTCTTCGTCGTGTGCGTGTACTTTAGTCGTGCGTTTGATGAACTTACCGTAAATCGGGTGTTTTACAGTACGCTCAATAGCAACAACGATAGACTTGTCCATCTTGTCACTTACTACACGGCCTTGCTGGATGCGGTTAGTTTCGCTCATTATGCGCCTGCCTTTTCAGTCAAAACAGTTTTCACACGTGCGATGTCACGGCGTACAGCTTTTAGAGTATGAGTTTGCTGTAGTTGACCAGTTGCAGCTTGCATGCGCAAGTTGAACTGTTCACGTAGCAAATTCAATAGCTCAGCGTTAAGCTCTTCAACGTTCTTTTCGCGTAGATCTTGTGCTTTCATCACATCACCTGCTTAGTTACAAAAGTAGTTTTAACAGGCAGTTTACGTGCCGCTAGGCGGAACGCTTCACGTGCCAACTCTTCAGGTACGCCATTCATCTCGTACATAACTTTGCCTGGTTGGATTTGAGCAACCCAGTACGCAACTGAACCTTTACCTTTACCTTGACGAACTTCAAGAGGCTTTTCAGTAATCGGTTTGTCTGGGAACACACGGATCCAGATTTGACCTTGACGCTTAATGTGACGTGTCATAGCACGACGTGCCGCTTCGATTTGACGTGCAGTCAGGCGACCACGGCCAACAGCTTTAAGACCGAATTCGCCGAAGCTTACTTCAGTACCTTTAGCTAGACCACGGTTACGACCAGTCATAACCTTGCGGAACTTAGTACGTTTTGGTTGTAGCATCGTTCGACTCCTTACTTACGGCCTTTACGCTGCTTCTTAGGCTTATCGCCTTTTGGCTCTACTGCGTTAGCAGCTGGCATACCGCCTAGAATCTCACCTTTGAAGATCCAAACTTTAATGCCGATCACACCGTATTGAGTGTGAGCCGAAGAAGTTGCGTAATCAATGTCTGCACGTAGAGTGTGTAGAGGCACACGGCCTTCACGGTACCACTCTGAACGTGCGATTTCAGCACCGCCAAGACGGCCGCCTACTTGTACTTTGATGCCTTTAGCGCCTAGACGCATAGCATTTTGTACCGCACGCTTCATTGCACGACGGAACATAACACGACGCTCTAGTTGAGACGCGATGCTATCAGCTACAAGCTGACCATCTAGCTCAGGCTTACGTACTTCAGCGATGTTAATTTGCGCTGGTACACCTGCGATTTTAGCTACAGCTGCGCGTAGCTTCTCTACGTCTTCACCTTTCTTACCGATAACAACGCCAGGACGAGCTGTGTGAATAGTCACACGGATGCTCTTCGCTGGACGCTCGATAACGATACGAGATAATGATGCTTTTTGTAGTTCCTTGGTAAGGAACTGACGTACCTTGAAGTCGCCGTCTAGGTTGTCAGCGAATTCGTTGGTATTAGCAAACCATGTAGCATTCCAAGGCTTGACGATGCCAAGACGAATACCATTAGGATGTACTTTCTGACCCATTGCTTACTCTCCTAGTCTTTAGCGATCTGCTACAACAATAGTGATGTGGCTTGAACGCTTCAAGATACGATCCGCACGACCTTTAGCACGAGGCATAATACGCTTCATGATAGGGCCCTCATCTACGAAGATTTTAGCGACATTTAGATCGTCGATATCTGCACCTTCGTTATGTTCCGCGTTAGCGATAGCTGACTCAAGAACTTTCTTAACTAAAACAGCAGCTTTTTTGTTGCTGAAAGTTAGAATTTCTAGAGCCTGGTCTACCGACTTACCGCGAATTTGGTCTGCAACTAAGCGAGCTTTCTGTGGAGAAATACGAGCAAAGTTATGTTTAGCTAAAGCTTCCATCATCTACTCCTTATTTCTTCTTAGCTTTCTTATCTGCAGCATGACCGCGATAAGTACGAGTTGGTGCAAATTCGCCTAGTTTGTGACCGATCATTTCTTCGGTAACGAAAACTGGGACGTGCTGACGACCATTATGGACAGCGATGGTCAAACCAATCATTGTTGGGATGATCATTGAGCGACGGGACCAAGTCTTAATAGGCTTTTTGTCTCCGCTTTCCACCGCTTTCTCTACCTTCTTCAGCAAGTGTAGGTCAATAAAAGGACCTTTCTTGAGAGAACGTGGCATGGCGATTCCTCTTTATAAATTATTTAGTGCGACGACGTACGATGTACTTGTCAGTGCGCTTATTCTTACGAGTCTTGAAGCCCTTAGTAGGAACGCCCCAAGGAGATACTGGGTGACGACCACCAGATGTGCGGCCTTCACCACCACCATGTGGGTGATCCACCGGGTTCATTACTACACCACGTACGGTTGGACGTACGCCGCGCCAGCGTGAAGCACCAGCTTTACCAAGTTCACGTAGCATATGCTCAGAGTTACCAACTTCACCGATCGTTGCACGACCTTCAGAAAGAACTTTGCGCATTTCACCAGAACGTAGACGGATAGTTACGTATGCACCATCGCGAGCGATGATTTGAGCATAAGCACCAGCCGAACGAGCTAGTTGTGCACCTTTACCAGGCTTAAGTTCAACACAGTGTACAGTAGAACCTACTGGGATGTTGCGCATCGGCAGAGTGTTACCTGCTTTGATTGCAGCATCTACGCCAGATTGAATCTGGTCGCCTGCGTTAACACCTTTAGGTGCAATGATGTAACGACGCTCACCGTCTGCGTACAGAACTAGAGCGATGTTAGCACTACGGTTTGGATCGTATTCTAGACGCTCAACTTTCGCTGGGATGCCATCTTTAGTACGTTTGAAGTCAACCAGACGGTAATGGTGTTTATGACCACCACCGATGTGACGTACTGTAATACGACCGTTGTTGTTACGACCACCGTTCTTAGAGTTTTTCTCTAGAAGTGGTGCGTATGGCTTACCCTTGTGCAGGTCAGCGTTAACAACTTTAACGACGTGACGACGACCAGGGGAAGTCGGCTTACATTTAACAATAGCCATTTTTACTACTCCTGTTATTCCGCGCCGCCAACGAAGTCAAGATCTTGACCTTCTTTCAAAGTAACGTAGGCTTTCTTAACGTCTGAACGACGGCCTTCACGCATACCTTGACGTTTGGTCTTACCCTTTAATACAAGAGTATTTACAGACTTAACTTCAACTTCAAATAGCTTTTCTACAGCTGCTTTGATCTCTTTCTTAGTTGCATCTTTAGCTACTTTGAAAACGATAGTGTTCGCTTTCTCAGCTGCCATAGTTGCTTTTTCAGAGATGTGCGGAGCACGTAGAACTTTTAAGATACGCTCTTCAGTGATCATGCTAGCATCTCCTCAACTTGCTTAACTGCATCAGCAGTCATCAGAACCTTGTCGAAAGCGATTAGTGATACTGGATCAACACCAGCAACATCACGTGCATCTACTTTGTATAGGTTACGAGCAGCTAAGAATAGATTTTCATCTACTTCGCCAGTCACAATCAGAACGTCATTTAGCTCAAGCTCTTTAAGCTTAGCTACAAGTTCTTTTGTTTTTGGTGCTTCTACAGAGAAGTTATCAACAACGATTAGACGCTCTTGACGAATCAACTCAGAAAGAATGCTTTTCATAGCACCGCGGTACATTTTCTTGTTAACTTTTTGGCTGTGATCTTGTGGTTTCGCAGCAAAAGTAACACCACCTGTACGCCAGATTGGGCTACGAATTGTACCAGCACGTGCACGGCCAGTACCTTTTTGGCGCCATGGCTTAGCACCGCCGCCTGATACTTCAGAACGAGTCTTTTGAGCACGAGTACCTTGACGAGCACCTGCTGCATACGCAACAACTACTTGGTGTACTAGAGCTTCGTTAAAGTCACGTCCGAAAGTAGTCTCGGAAACAGTTAGTGCATCAGCACCTTTAACCATCAATTCCATTACTTACTCCTAGACGTTATGCTTTAACAGCAGGTTTTACGATCACGTTACCGCCTGTTGAGCCTGGTACTGCACCTTTAATAAGGAGTAGATTGCGCTCAGCGTCAACACGTACGATCTCTAGGTTTTGAGTCGTTACACGCTCAGCACCCATGTGACCTGCCATTTTCTTGCCTTTAAACACGCGGCCTGGAGTTTGACATTGGCCAATTGAACCCGGTGCGCGGTGAGACAAAGAGTTACCGTGAGTCATATCTTGAGTAGAGAAGTTCCAACGCTTGATAGCGCCTTGGAAGCCTTTACCTTTAGATGTACCAGTAACGTCTACTTTTTTAATTTCGTTGAAAAGTTCTACGTTTAGCTCAGCGCCAACTTCAAACTCTTCGCCGTTTTCTAAACGGAATTCCCAAAGACCGCGACCTGCTTCAACACCCGCTTTCGCGAAGTGACCAGCTTCAGGTTTAGTTACACGGTTAGCTTTCTTAGCACCAGTAGTTACTTGGATTGCTGCGTAGCCGTCTGTCTCAAGAGTTTTAACTTGAGAAATACGGTTCGCTTCAACCTCAACAACAGTTACTGGGATAGAAACGCCTTCTTCAGTAAATACGCGGGTCATACCCACTTTACGTCCGACTAGACCAATCATTATTCTTATCTCCCTTAACCTAGGCTGATTTGAACATCAACGCCAGCTGCAAGATCAAGACGCATTAGAGCATCAACAGTTTTATCTGTTGGCTCAACGATGTCGATCAAACGCTTGTGAGTACGAATTTCGTACTGATCACGTGCATCTTTGTTGACGTGTGGAGAGGTAAGAACAGTGAAACGCTCTTTACGAGTAGGAAGTGGAATAGGACCACGAACCTGTGCGCCAGTACGTTTTGCTGTTTCAACGATTTCCGCAGTTGAAGCATCGATTAGCTTGTAATCAAACGCTTTAAGGCGGATACGAATACGTTGGTTCTGCATGAGACAGAGCTCCAATTATTAAAAATTACACAAAAAATATCGCCACTCAAGCTCGAAAGAACGAGAGAATGCCGATTGATTTATGTGAAACCGTAGCATCCAAGATTAGGACGCATTGTCAGTTAACTTTTGAAGTAAACACAAGGTTTACTATTTTTATTAACCGCGAACATAAGCTGAGTATACATTACTAGGTAAGACCTACTCCTCAGTGCTCATTGGTTCACAAACCGGCGTTAGCCAGTGCGATGCATTATACAGATCACGTTTTAGTATGCAAGTGGTGTTGGAAAAATAATCGGAATATATTTGTGCAGAGCATTCGAAGAAAAGTTGTGTAACAAAAGTAGAACGACAAGGAACGGGGATTATACTAAGGGAAAGCAAAAAAAGTGGTGGAAAGTGGAAAAATAAAAGGGAAGCCGAAGCTTCCCTTTTCTTATGCAGTTCTTCTAATGAAGAGTGTGCAAAAATCTAAATGCTATTAAGCGAAGATTTTAGCTACAACACCAGCACCAACTGTACGGCCACCTTCGCGGATTGCGAAACGTAGACCTTCGTCCATTGCGATTGGAGCGATTAGCTCAACAGTCATTTGAACGTTGTCACCTGGCATTACCATTTCTACGCCTTCAGGTAGAGTGATATCGCCTGTTACGTCAGTTGTACGGAAGTAGAACTGTGGACGGTAACCCTTGAAGA